>JAACEA010000265.1 GCA_009936695.1 Planctomycetia bacterium | reverse complement strand
GGGTGTAGCCCGCGAAGAGGGTTGACTCGAACTTGGCCTCTTCCGCCCCGAGATTCGCCCGGGCGATCTCGGGCGAGATGAGTTCGGTGCCCAGGTCGAGGTTGCCCTCGATCACGGCGCGGCGAACCTCGGCGATCCCGATCGTCCGGGATTCCTCGGGCGTGGTGATCGGCAGCCGATTCGCCAGCGCCGCCTCCATCGCTTCGTCCGGACCTTCCAGTGGTGCCGTGCTTCGCGTGGTGAGATCCACCGGCGAGATGACACCGACCTGCTCCGGGGCGGGACGCCAGTACGGCGTCTTCGGCTTGAGGATCCCGTCGCAGCCCACGGTAAGAAGCAGGCCGAGGGCGGCGGTGAGCGCGAGCCCACCGGTGGACGGACGGCGGAAGAGGATGTGGAACGGAGTGTGGTTCATTCGTGTCGCAACGCCTCGATGGGATCGAGCCGCGATGCCTTGATGGCGGGGAACATCCCGAAGACCACGCCGACCGCGGCGCTGAAACTGAAGCTCATGACGATCGCCCACAAGGGAACGTGCGCCTCCTCGAGACCGGCGTCCGGAATCAACGTGAGCCCGAAGGCCATGGTCTCCCCCGCCGCGACGCCCAGCGCGCCGCCGACCAGACAGAGCACCACGGCCTCGAGCAGGAACTGCAGCAGAACCGCCGACGGCGTGGCGCCCACCGCCTTGCGAAGACCGATCTCCCGGGTCCGCTCGCTCACGGAGACGAGCATGATGTTCATGATGCCGATGCCGCCGACCAGCAGGCTCACCCCGACGATCCCGCCCGCGATCGCGGTGATGCCGGCCGCGAGAGCGCGGAACTGATCGATGAACTGATCGATCGCCGCGACCTGGAAGGTGTCGGGATCGTCGGGCCCCAGGCCGCGCATCTTCCGCAGCACGAATCGGACCTCGCTGATCGCCTCATCCGCGACGTCGGGCGATTCGATCATGGCCGAGATCCGGAAGAAGAAGTCGTCGTCCTGGAGTCGGGCCGCGATCGCGAACGGCACGAAGACTTCCGCACGCGAAGTGCTCATTCCCAACATCGTCGACTGGATCGTCTCCACCACCCCGGCCACCAGATAGCGACGTCCCCCCAGCAGGATGTGCGTTCCCACGGGATTGCTTGGAAGCTGGAGTTCCTCGATGGCGGCGTCGTTGAGCAGGCACACCTGCCGCGCATTCGCCTCGTCGATCGAGTTGAAGGGACGTCCCCGGGTCACTGCCCGGTTCTCGGTCTCGTGCCACGCGGGACGGATTCCGGTGACGTTCAAACCCTCGATCAGGCGATCCCCGTACTGGGCACTGAGCCCGAGCGAGGTCACCGGGGTGAGACTTCGGATGGAGGGACAGTTGACCTCGATGGCCTCGACCTCCTCGATCTTCAGCCGGACGTCCTTCCAGGGATACGCGTTGCGCGGGGCGTCGTCGGGCCGGTCCGGGAAGATGAACAACCGATTCGCCCCGAACGACTCGAATTCCGACAGCACCTTGGTCTTGAGACCGGAAAGCGCCGCGATGACGGCGGTGACGCTCGCCACGCCCACGATGATCCCGAGCGCCGTCAACAGACTTCGGCCGAGGTTCGCTCGAATCTGGGAGAACGCGAGGGCGATTGCCTGGAGCCAGAAGACGGGATTCAGCATGCCTCCTCCGTCTCCGGCGAAGTCGCGAGCAGTCTTCCCGCAGGATCCTCCTCGATCGGCAGATCGCTCGCGATCCGTCCGTCGTGGAGGCGGATCACGCGTCGGCAGTGCGCGGCCACCTCATCCTCGTGGGTGACGATGATCACCGTCTGCCCTTCCTCGTGGAGACGCCCGAACAGGGCGAGGATGTCCGCGGTGGTCGTCGAGTCGAGGTTGCCGGTCGGTTCGTCCGCAAGCAGGATCGCCGGTCGATTCAGCAGGGCCCGGGCGATCGCCACCCGCTGCTTCTGGCCGCCCGACAACTGGTTCGGACGGTGATGGACGCGGTCGGCCAGTCCGACCCGCTCCAGCGCGGAGAGCGCCCGGCCCCGGCGATCCCGGCGTCGATCACCTCGGGCGTACACCGATGGAAGCTCGACGTTCCGCAGAGCCGTCGCCCGGGGCAGAAGTTCGAAGGCCTGGAACACGAATCCGATCCGTTCGTTGCGGACCATCGCGAGTTCGGACGCGGACATCCGGTCGGTCCGCCGGTCGTCGAGTCGATACTCCCCCTCCGTCGGCCGGTCGAGACAACCGAGCACGTTCATGAGCGTGCTCTTGCCCGAACCGGACGATCCCATGATCGCGACGAACTCGTTGTCGCCGATGTCGAGATCGACTTCGCGAAGCGCATGAATCGTCTCGACGCCGATGCGATAGGTCTTCGAGATGCCACGGAGGGTGATGAGCATGGTCACGGTCGAAGCCCCGTCAGAAGGAGACCTTGATGGTTCCGTCGCCGGACGTCGCTTCCGCTTCCGCCTCCGCGTCGTCGTCGGAATCCGAATCGGACCACAGGCCGGATTCGATCTTGACCGGGTCTCCGTCCTTGAGACCTTCGATCGCCTTGTAGGGGCCGATCACCACATCGGCACCGGGCTCGATGCCCAGGGAGATGATCGTCTCCGCCAGACTGCTCGGACCGACTCGGACGGGCGTGCATCGGGCCTTTCCGTCCTCCACCACGAAGACGACCGGGACCGTTCGGCGGTCGGAATCCACGAGTTCGCGGTTGATCACCTCCGAGGGCAGTTCGTCGACCTTCATGTCCACGACCGCCTGGCTGGGGACGACGAGGCCCTCGTGCCGGGCGATCTCGATGTCGACGTTCGCGGCGAGCCCGGAGTAGATGCGACGCCCGTCCAGTTCGAGCTGGACCTCGGTCTTGAAGTACCCGCTCCCGTCTCGATCCATCGAGCGTTGCAGGGCGATCCGCTCCACCGTCCCGTCGAAGACCTCGTCCGGGTAGGCGTTGATCCTGATCTCGGCCGGCTGGGTGTTCTCGACCTTCGCGATGTCGCTCTCCGCGACCTTGGCGTCGAGTCGCATCCGCGATAGATCGGCGATGGTCATGATGATCGTCCCGGCATTGTTCATGGTGCCGACGACCACCAGCTCCCCGACCTCGGCGTTCAGGATGGTGATCACGCCGTCGATCGGTGACTTCATGATCGTCTTCTCGAGTCGATCACGGGCCTGGTCGATGTCCGCTTCCGCGGCCTGGAGCGAACTCTCGATCACCGAGATCGCCAGCTTGCCCGCCTCGACCTGCGCCGCGAGCTCGGCCACCCGGTTGCGTGCGTCGTCGAGGCTCTGCCGGCTCACGTCGCCCGTGGCGAAGAGCTGCTCCTGACGTTCGAGCACGGTGCGGGCGTTGGCGAGGGACGCCATCGGTCCGGCGATCCTCGATTGCTCGCTCTGGAGCCGGAACTGCTCCGCATCACGGCGGGCTCGAGCACTGTCGAGTCGCGCTTCGAAGTCCGCGGCATCCAGACGGATGATCAGTTCACCCGCCCGGACCGATTCGCCCTCTCGAAACGGCAGTTCGAGAATCCGCGCCGACACTTCGGCCGAGACATCGACCTTGACGTTCGGTTCGATCTCACCGGGGGCCGCGACTCGTTCGATGAGGGTTCGCCGCACCACGGACTCGACCCGAACCGATTCACCGCGACCGCCGGAGTCGGATCCGAATGAGAATCCAGCCGAAAATTCGGGGCCGAACGCGACGAGACCGCCCACGCCGCCGAGCACGACCACGATGGAGAGAATGAGAAAGATCCGCACGCGAGCTCCTCCGAGGCCTTCATGGCCCGCCCCGACGGAAGTCCGGAGCGATGGCATGCGCCACCTGCCGATTCTGATCAGCCACCCCGCCCGACATCCTGCGTGCGGTCGGTTTCGTGAACGCCGAGCCGTTGTGACGAGACTCCGACGTTGGTTGGGATCGAGGCGGGGCACATTTCAACGCCGCCCGGGATCACCATGCACAGGATACCGAGCTGCTGCGACCTGGATGCGTCGGCGGCCCCGGGAGTGCCGCAATCGAGATCGAATGCACGACCACGATGGCAGAATCCCGCCCCGGAAACGAACACCCCCCGGCTCGAAGAGCCGGGGGGTGATGCGATCTAGGAGCTCCGATCAGTGATCGGAAGTCGAGCGGTCGCGATCAGGGGCAGGCGCCCCACGCGACGAGCAGCAGACCGACGTCGGCGCCATTGACCTGGCCGTCGCCGTTGAGATCCTCGGGGCAGCCCCCGCAGGTACCCCAGGCCGCGAGGATGAAGCCGAAGTCGGCACCATCGACGATGCCGTCGCCGTTGAAGTCACCGGGGCAGT
>JAACEA010000264.1 GCA_009936695.1 Planctomycetia bacterium | reverse complement strand
GGGGGCAGCAGCAGGATCAGCCGTAGCAGCAGCGAGGGGAGGCAGCAGCAGCTTCGTCAGCACCTACTTCCGGAGCAGCCAGGCTGATCTCGACCCCTCGAGGTCTGCCCTCGGATGGAAGTAGGCGGTCGAGGGCTGGGTGTATTCCTGAGCGATGGGCGGATCGTGATCGCCCGGAGGTGCACGCAGGCGGCGGCGAGACGAAAAACGACCCCCGGTCGAAACCAGGGGTCGTCTTGAATGCCCAGAAGAGGACTCGAACCTCCACGGGATTTTACTCCCACCAGCACCTCAAGCTGGCGCGTCTGCCAATTCCGCCATCTGGGCTGCGGATCCTCGATGAAGAGGATCGGGGAGTATACCGACTCCCCGGCGGGTGTCGAGGCTGGCTGGTGATCCCTACCATGGGCGAATGGCCGATTCCAACGTCGAAACAGGTTCTCAGACCACCGCGTCGGACGGCTCGGAGGATGGTGACGCCCTGCGTCTGAACGAGATCTTCCACTCGATCCAGGGGGAGTCGACTCGCGCGGGAGAACCCTGCATCTTCGTTCGGCTGGCCGGCTGCCATCTTCGATGCAGCTGGTGCGATACCGAGTACGCCTTTCGAGAGGGGCACCGTCGATCGGTGGGGGACATCCTCGACGAGGTCCTCGCGATCGACTGTGATCTCGTCGAGATCACGGGGGGGGAACCCCTTCTGCAGAAGAAGGTCCACGTGCTCGAACGAGCCTTGCTGGATGCGGGGCGAACGGTGATGTTCGAGACGTCGGGCGCCTGCGACATCACGGCCTGCGATCCTCGGTCCGAGGTCATCATGGATCTCAAGCCACCCTCGAGCGGCGAATGCGACCGAAATCTCGACTCGAACATCGCGGCGCTCCGCCCACACCACGAAGTGAAGTTCGTCATCGGCGATCGAAACGACTTCGACTGGTCGATCGAGCGGGTTCGAACGCTGGGGCTCCTCGAAAGATGCCGGGCCGTCCTCTTCTCGCCGGTGTTCGAACAGGTCAGGGGACTGGAGATCGCCGGGGCCTCGGGGCTTCACCCTCGACGGCTCGCCGAGTGGATCCTCGCGTCGGGGCTTCCCGTCCGCATGCAGATGCAACTCCACAAGTTCATCTGGGAGCCGACCACCCGCGGCGTCTGATGGTGCTCGAAGCGGCATCACCGAGGGCTTCGAATGAAGGTGGCGAAACGAAAAGACGGGAGGTCGCCGAGGCGACCTCCCGTCGTTTTTTCGCTCGGTCACCGGCTCAGGGGCAGGTGTTTCCGAAGTTGGTGAAGAACAGGCCGACGTCCGAACCGTCGACGCCGCCTTCGCCGTCGAGGTTGGCCGGGGAATCGACCTCGCCCCACTGGGTGAGCAGGAAGCCGAAGTCTTCGCCGTCGACGATGCAGTCGCCGTTGAAGTCGCCGATCAGGCCGTCGGAGTCGCACTGGATGGCTTCGACCACGAACAAATCGATCGCCGCTTCGACGACCGAGCCGTCGTTGAGATCGCACGCCTGGAAACGAACCTGGACGGTGTCCGTGTTCTCCACGAAGTCGGAGACCCGGAGACTCACCAGATACCAGCCGCCGGAACTCTGGGCCACCGGGCCGACGACCTCGAGTTCGGTCCAGTTGACGCCATCGTCGGTGATCTCGATGGTGAACAGGTCGTTGTTCGGATCGGCGCCGGTGCCGGCACCGGTGTTGTCGTACCAGCGAGCGTACTTGATGATGCTGCCCGGATCCGTCGCGTCGATCACCGGGGTCGCGATGGTCGTGCACCCGCCGTCGATGTCGAAGTTGCCGTTGCCGTTTTCGGTCAGCAGGCAGAATTCACCCTCGTAGGCCGCGTCCGGTTCGCCGCGCGTCGACGTTCCATCCGGGTTGCCACGCTCCCAGGCGCCGATGGTCAGACCCGGATCGTTGGTGACGACCCAGCCCGAGATGCTCTTCTCGAAGTCATCCTGGTATCCGACCACGATGTCGATCACGCTGAGGGAGCTGTAGGTGTCCGAGGGCGCGTTGGTCGGACTCGACACCGGGGTCGAGCCGGAATTGGCGGAGACGTACCAGTCGACGGTGGTACCGCACTCGGCGGCGGGAAGCGAGGCGAGGTAGCTGTTGCCACCCTGGTTCTGCATGATCTGATTCTGCCAGACGCTGCCGCTCTCGCGGAAGTAGATCCGGGCGTTGGAAGGTGTGGGATTGTCACCGAGCGGGAGGACGTCGACGGTGAAGGTCGCGCCGGTCGCCGGGTCGATGGTGTTGGGACGGCCATCCGGGAATTCGAACACCAGAAGCTGGAGCTCCGGGCCGGGAAGCCCCTTCACGCCCGCGCCGCCGCTGATCTCGGCGTAGTTGGGAGTGCCGTCGAGGATGTTGCCGTTGTCATCGTCGAGCGTGAGCCAGTCGATGACGATCGCTTCGTTGATCGCGCTGCCGTTGTGCATCGGGATCGAGTTGAAGAAGTGCGACTCGATGATCGACGTGGGCTTGCCCGCCGCGATCAACTTCTCCCGGATCTCCCAGGCCATGCCGGAGAGCACCTGTCCGCAGGTGTGGATCGCACTGCCGCATGACGAACATCCGGTGGGGGAGTAGCTGCAGTTGTTGTCCGCGTTCCGGATCCCCTCGTCGCACTGGTTCATGAAGAAGCCGACCGCGAGTCGCGGATCGCCGGTGATGAGCACGCCGCAGGTGTCGCCCGCACCCTCGCCGTAGCTCTGCTGGCCGGAGCCTGCGGTGTTGACGAGGTGGTGTCCGTACTCGTGGTGGATGACCACGTCGAGCGCGGTGTTCGCACAACCGCCACCCGCGTTGTAGAAGTTGATCGAGCCACCGTCGTAGTAGGCGTTGCAGGTGCCGGAGACGCCGGTGTTGATCGTGAAGTTCTCCTGGTTCGAGATGACCGGGTAGCTCGAGTTGTACTGGAGCGTGAAGTTCCGGACCTCTTCGGCGAAGTAGATCGTGTTGGCGTAGGCCCGCTGCGTGTCGGACGAGTTGTCCGCGTTGATGACCGCGATTCCGTTGCCACCGGAGGGGACGGTCACGCTGGTGTCGCCGGCTCCGTTGTCGACGTTGAACCAGCGGGTTCTCGCTTCGACGTTCGCGGTCACCGATCCGCTACCGCCGTTCGGAATGGTGGCGATGCCGTTCTCGTCCGCGACGTAGACCGTGCCGCCCACCGTCACGCGGGCGTGGGGGAGCGGGCCCATGATCTCGGGACCGCACTCCATCGAGAACTCCGTGGTCCGGTTGGCCATCACCTGCACGTTGACGTCGGCGTGGAGGATCTCGTTCTGCTCGTGGATGATCTCACCGGTGGCGGGATCGGCCACGAAACGCCACTTCGAATACGCACCATCGACGCCGCTCCCGGTGATGGTGAAGTCGACGCCGGCACGTGGCGGAAGCGAGGTGCCGTCACTGCCCGCGTACACCACGGGTC
>JAACEA010000003.1 GCA_009936695.1 Planctomycetia bacterium | reverse complement strand
CACTTTTTACGGAGTTGGATGTGTACGACAGACTGGCCTAGCATCATCAATGTAAACAAAATGCGAACTCAGCTGATCAGCCTGGCAACACCGGCACATGCGCACGGGCCTGCGCACCGAATGTGCGCGCGACGCCGCCGGGCCGCCGCGCAAACATTCGCGACATCGACATCACAGACCATGCCCAATGGCACATGCACATGGTGGACGCGGGAACCCATCTCGAGCTTCAAGTTATATCAAGCTTCGCAGGAGAAATGAAATGGTGCATGAAAAATGAGGCAACGTGCAAATCTGCCCGTGGGACAATACGAATCGTGGGGAAGCCGTCAATGGCACCACACAACGGCGAGAACAACGTCGTAATGAGGGACGGGAACGCCTGGAGGTTGTCCTACGACAAGGATCCGCACCATATGCAACTCCGAGAATCAGACAACGTCGTACGAGGCCACCGAAGACATTGGGAGCGATCCCCGTAACGTCCTCAGAGCAGCAATCGCGAAAGCGGCCGCAATCGCGCGGAGCACCTGCTCTGGGGCCAACGGGGGTCCGCTTCGAGCGGCAGGGGTGGCGGAGGATCTCCCTGGTCACGGGGGGTGGAATCACCGGTCCCCACCTGCCTGCGGGCCCCGCGGCACCAGCGCTGGATGGTGCCTCGGCCTACCGGGATCTGGCCGAGGACGTGGTCGCTTCCTCGAGGACCGGCGTTTCCGGGGTCGTTCGCGAGGTTGAGGACCGGTCGCGGGGCGAGTAGAATCCTGGATTCCGTTCGACCGGACCACTTTTCAGCGGAGCACTGAGCACATGAGCGAAGGACTCGACACCGTCATCGGAGGCGGCGCGATCGATGAGGCGCGAGCCGACGCGGTCTTCAAGCAGGGACTCGACTGCGAGTCCGCGGGTGACCGGCTCGGTGCGATCGTCGCCTACCGCGAAGCCGTCTCCCATTGTGGCAAGCCGGAGCACCTTCATCGTCTCGCCTACCTGCTCGACCTCGTCGGCGAGGAAGAGGAGGCGATGCAGATCTACGAGGCCGCGCGAGAGACCGGGACCCCGAAGCTCCAGACACTGATCAACCTCGCGGTGATCTACGAGGACGCCGGCGACTTCGCCAAGGCCGAGTACATCCTCAATCAGGTGATCGAGAGCGATCCGAACGAGCCGCGAGCCCGTCTTTTCCTCAAGGACGTGCAGGCATCGCGAGGCATGTACTACGACGATGACGAGGATCGCACCTCGTCGCGACACGACGCGATTCTCGACATTCCGGTCACCGACTTCGAACTCTCGGTGCGGGCGCGAAACTGCCTGAAGAAGATGCAGATCCGCACGCTTCGCGACCTGGTTCGCGTGGGCGAAGCGGAACTCAACAGTTACAAGAACGTCGGCGACACCACGGTCGCCGAAATCAAGCAGATGCTCGCGAGCAAGGGACTCCGACTCGGGCAGGACACCGCGGGCGGACCGCGGCTCCGGCAGGAGGACATCGACGAACTTCACGAGCGAGGCATCACCGATCAGATCCTCAACAAGCCGATTTCGGTGCTGGATCTCTCGGTCCGGGCCCGCAAGGCCCTTCAGATGCTCGGCGTGCTTTCGCTCGGCGAGCTGGCGGCGCGAACCGAGGCGGAACTTCTCGGTGTGAAGAACTTCGGCCAGACGAGCCTGGACGAAATCAAGGAGCGTCTGGGCGATCACGACCTGTCGCTCAAGACCCTCGACTGATCAAGTCACATCTCCGGACCATCCACCGCCCATCCCGATTCCGGGGTGGGCGGTTTTCTCATCCGGTTCCGGTCCGCCTACACTTCACGGCGAGCGGACCCTTGGCTTCGGCCACCTGCGGGTCCGCCTTCGGGCCAGGGGGTGTGGCATGAGCGTCGAAGAATCGAATCAATGCGATCCCGGGAGTTCCGGTCGTGCGGAGTTGAAGATCCACCGGCGAGCGATGCTGCTGGTGGCGACGACGCCGATCCTGGTTCCGTTCGCGTGCTCGAGGACCGATGGGACGGCGGATCCGGCTGCCGGCGATCCACCGGTCGCGGCGTCCCCCGTCCGGGCCGAAGTCCCCGATCTTCGACCGTTTCCGCCCAGTATCGAACCACTCGTCCGCATCAAGGTCGCGAACACCGCCCGTCGGACCGTCGAACTCGGGCGGGTCGGTCAGCGTCTGTGGATCACCCAGCCCGGTTCGGAATCGGCGGGTCGCGCCGTACGCGGTCCGGTTCGCATCGTTCGGGATGATGAGGGCTGGTCCGTGCGCTGGTCCCAGGGGGGGCGGGGTTCCTCCGCTCGGTTCGTCGGCGCTGGTCCGCTTGCGATCGCCGACGGAGACGCCCAGGCCCAGGGAATCGACTTCGAGGGCCGACGTCTTCGTGGAACCATCCGGATCGTCTCGATTCGAAACACCGCCGGCGAGCCGGAGCTCGATCTCGTGTGCACGCTTCCGATGGAGCAGTACCTGCCGGGCGTCCTGGAGAAGGAACTCTTCGCGTCATGGCGACCGGCGACCTTCGAGGCGCAGGCGGTCGCGGCGAGATCCTTCGCGGTGTGCGAGCGAGCGTTCTGGTTGCGTCGGCGACACTACGACATGGTCGCCGGACAGGCGAGCCAGGCCTGGAGCGGGGGAGCCGCCTCGCGTCGCTCGAGGGATGCCGTGCAGGCGACCGCCGGCCGCGTCCTGCTCTGGAGAGGTCAGGTGGTTCCCGCCTACTACAGCGCAGCGTGCGGTGGTCGTCCGGCGAACGCGATCGAGGCCATCTCCGCCAACCAGGTCAATCGCATCGCCCCGTTGACGGTCGATGGGGGGACCGCGAGGCGACGGTGCGGCTGCACCACGGACAGTCCGCACGCCGACTGGCGGATCAGCGTGGGCGAAGACGCGATGGTCGAGGCGCTGCGGGCCTACGGGCGGCGTGTCTCGAATCAGGCGCTGGCCTCCATCCGTGGACCCGTCGAAGTGACGGTTCGTCGTCGCAACGCGGCGGAACGTCCGATCGACTTCGAGGTGCGTGGCTCCGGCGATCCGATTCCGGTCGTCCTTCCGGCAGGTCGAGTGCGATCCGTGGTGGCGGACGCGGGCGGACGTCGCTCCTGGAAGGATGGTCCGCGATCGGCCTGCCTGGAACTGACCGGCGCGGACCGAGGCTACAGGATCGAGGGCCGTGGATTCGGCCACGGCGTCGGACTCTGCCAGTACGGCGCCGAGTCCATGGCACGCGGCGGCGCGTCGAACCTGGAAATCCTCGCTCGCTACTACCCCGGGGCCACGGTGGGCGTCGCCTGGGAGAGCGCGGCCCCGCCGCAAGCGGCGTTCAGTTGAACCGGAGGGTGTGCCCTGGCGGCTCTTGAAGGTCGTTCCGATCCCGGGATGGCGGGTTGCATCGGTTCACCACGGATGACGACCTCGGGCGATGACGATTCGATGATTCGATGAATCGATGATTCACTGCGGAGTCATCGCGTCGCCTTTGCGATCATGATGATCATGGTGATCATGGTGAT
>JAACEA010000263.1 GCA_009936695.1 Planctomycetia bacterium | reverse complement strand
GTCCGGGACCCAGGCGATCACGTCAAGCTCGGCGATGAGTTCGAGGTCGTCGTCACCAAGATCGACACCTCCGGAGATCAGCCCAAGATCGGCCTCAGCCGCAAGGCCGTGGTCGCGGATCCCCGGGCGGGCCTCATGAATTCGCTCGAAACCGGCGCCACGGTCAGCGGCACGGTGCGGAAGACCACTGATTTCGGTGCGTTCGTCGAGATCGCGGAGGGCGTCGAGGGCCTGCTCCACATCTCGGAAATCAGTCACAAGCGAATCGACCGGGTCGACACCGTGCTCCAGGTCGGCGAGGTCGTGCAGGTCAAGATCCTCTCGATCGACTCGGACAAGGGACGCGTGAGTCTCTCCAAGAAGGCGCTCGAAGCCCGACCGGCGGCGTCCGGGCGCGGTGGCCGCGACGGCGGCGGCGACGTCGAACGTCCCGAGGACCCGGAGATGCGAAAGCTTCGTGCGCGTTTCAGCGGCGACCTCAAGGGCGGCCTCGGCTGATCCCCGGATCTCATCCTCGATGCTCCAGGTGCATCTCGCCACGCATGGTGATCCGGCTTCCCTGACGCCCGAGGTACGGGCCGGACATGACCCCTTCCTCGACGAAATGACCGCGCGGTGCGGCGACCTCGCCGTTCTGACCAGGGGCCCCGTCGATTCCATGCCGCCCGAGTGCGAAGTCCTCGTCGGCAGCGTGATCGACCCCGAGTCGCTCGCGGCGCGGCCCGCACTTCGGCACCTGATCGTCCCCTGGGCGGGCATTCCCGCGAGCCTCGAGTCGAATGTCGCCGCGTCGGGCCGGCAGGACGTGACCATTCACAATCTCCACCACAACGCCGCAAGCGCCGCCGAGACCGCGATCGGCCTGCTTCTCGCCGCGGCCCGCGGAATCGCTCGGCTCGACCCCCTGCTGCGAGCCGATGACTGGCGACCGCGGTACGAACCCCGCCCGGCCAGGCGGCTGGAAGGCGGCCGGGCCGCCGTCCTCGGCCGAGGGGCGATCGGCGGACGGGTCGCCAACGTCCTCGAAGGACTGGGAATGACCGTCGATCGAATCGGCCGCCCACCGGGGGGCGGACGGTGGGCGACGCCCGAGCTCGCCGACCGGCTCGCCGGGCGGCAGGTGCTGGTGATCGCGATCCCGCTCGGTCCCGACACCGAAGGCCTGGTGAACGACGCGGTGCTCGACGCCCTGATGGACGGCATCGTCGTGAACGTGGGCCGAGCCCGGCTCGTGGATGAGGACGCGCTCTTCGATCGACTCGCCGACGGCCGGCTCTTCGCCGCCGGACTCGACGTCTGGTGGCGGGTCCCCACCACCGTCGAAACGCGAGGCGACTGGCCCCCCGCCGATCGCCCGTTCCGGGACCTCGACAACGTCGTCATGACGCCGCACGTCGGCGGCGGACTCGGCGAACCCGAGATCGAGATCCACCGCGCGACGGCGCTGGTCGAGGTCCTGCGCCGGATCGCCGACTAGGTCCTGTTTGACGGATCGGCGCCAGACCCGAGAGGTTCGGAGGCGGCCTCCAGCGAGGAGGTCGAAGCAGGCGATTCCCCGGGGAATCGTCGATGCAGCCCGACGACGCGGGTGGTCGTCTCCGGGCCTCGAAGTCCCGATCGATCCGGCAAAAAGGACCTAGACCGAGCGGTCCTCCGCCGCCTCCAGGCGATCGATGATCTGCGCGAGCCCCGCAGCGTCCACCAGGGGAACGACGCCTCCATCATCGAGATCACCGGCGTCGATCGCGACCTGGTTCGGCGGACACCGACGAATTCGGAACGCCGCCCCTTCGAGCACCCCTTCGATCGTCTCGAGCGTGCCGGAACGCGAGCGAACGGAACCGAGTCGAACCGATTCCGCCCCGATCGATTCGAGTTCCGCGGCGATCGCTCGAATCCCTCGATCGCCATGGTGACGAAGGTGCAAGCGATCCTCCGGATCGATCCGCCCCCTCGCCGCCCGACCCGCGAGCCGGCTCCCGAGATAGACGTGATGATCGTCCGCGAATCGTTCCTCGTGGAGATCCATCGCTTCCAGGAGGTCGAGCGCGATGCGAAGCCGGTCGGCTCGCCATCGCCGAAGACCGGACTCCCCCATCGACGACGACCGCATCGCTTCGAGGTGTCTGCGGACCAGGCCGCGCAACCTCGATGGAACCTCGCGGGCCCGCATCGCCGCCGCGAGAT
>JAACEA010000023.1 GCA_009936695.1 Planctomycetia bacterium | reverse complement strand
TCACCGAGTTCATCCCGAGCGGGATCGAGCGCGTTCGGCGGCCAGATCGTCGGCCCGCGGCGTCGCGCCTCGGCGTTGTCGAGAATGTCGTGAGCGGCGAGCACGTCGCCGGTCCGCGGATCGACGACGACGATCCAACCGCCGACGGCCTTGTGGGCCGCGACCGCTTCGGCGAGCCGGGTCTCGGCGATCTGCTGGATCACCAGATCGATCGAGAGATCGATGTCGTCTCCGTCACCGCCGGGGACGTAGTCGCCCTCCCGGACCTCGGTCGCTCGTCCCCGGGCGTCCTTCTGGTAGGTCATCCGTCCCCGGGTCTGCTTGAGTTGCCCGTCGCGGGCATGTTCGACACCGGAACGGCCGCGCTGGCGTCCTTCGGTGCCGAGTCGGGCGTTCGGGGGTTCATAGGCGCCGACCGAGCCCACCAGCGATGACGCGAGGGTGCTGGCGTTCGATCTGCGGTCCGGGCGGGCGGTGAGCACCACGCCGGGAGGCAGTTCCGAACGGAGCATCGCGAGATCCACGTCGCGGAGATCCTCGGCCTGCGCGAGGCGGACGTACCGGGCGTCGAGTCCCTCGAGGGTGACCGCTTCCGGAAGTGCAGCCCGGAGTTCCCGGAGATTCGTGTCGCGGAGATCGCGCGGACCGGCGAGCACCACGCGGGTCGCGTCGAGATCGTCGAAGAGGATCGATTCGACGTCGCGTCGATCGAGTCCGGTGTTGCGGGCGATGTCCGTCGCGAGCGGGGTGAGCGGGTCCTCTTCGCCCTGCGCCAAGGCGGCGTGCATGAGTGCGGCCACGTCGACGACGAGTTCCGGGCCAAGACGATCCTCGAGCATCTCCCGCTCGATTCCGGTGTGCATGGAGACCGTGTCGGCCAGCCAGGCGATGGGATTGGGGATCGGATCGCCGGCGTCCGTCGTGACCTTGTCGGCCACGTCCATGAGGAACTTGGGATCGACGCCGAGATCGTGCCCGAGCACGGTGGTCGCGATCAACCGTCCCTTTCGATCGTAGATGTCCCCACGCGGTCGAATCTCGGCCACGGTGGCGTGACGACGGCCCATCAGGGAGAGGACGGTCTCGTCCGGCCAGACCTGGAGCTGGACGGTTCGGAGGAACGCGGTCCCGAGAAGCGCGGTGGTTCCCCAGAGGAGGAGTTTCGCGACCCGGTCGCCCCGGGTTCGGATCGATGCGGAAGCCGGTTCCAGCGAAGGTGATTCGGTCGATCCGTCGGAGCGATGCATCCGGCTCAACTCCCGGTCCTGTCGGTCTCGACGCCGTGGGGGACGCTCGGCTCCCGCGAGTGGGCGCCGGTCGACTCGTCGGCAGAGGCCAGATCGCGGGGCGGCAGGTCTGGTCGGTTGCTCGCCTCGGGGGCCGTTTGGCCGTCGGATGCCTCGGGACGGATCGCGGACCGCCGGAAGTCGGGTGCGAACGGGAGCGGTCGCCAGGAGACGCCGCGGCTCGCCGCAGCCTCGTCCCGGTAGGTGCGGAGCACTTCGAGCCGACTCAGTTCCGCGATTCGAAGGGCCTTGGCCTGGAGTTCGTGCTCCAACCGGCTGATCTCACGTCGAAGCACGGTCTGGGTGGCGAAGACGTCACGTTCCTGCTGGCGAAGCACCAGCAGACCGCAGGCGGTGCCACCGAGGGTGAGGACGATGAGGATCAGCTTCCAGAACATGAAGAGATTCGAACCCTGTCCAAGGTCGTTCAGCGATCGGGGAGTTGGAGCTTCTGTCCGGGCTGCAGGGAATCCCCGTTCAAGCGATTTCGTCGCTTGATCTCGGGATATCGACGGGGATCCCCGAGTTCACGCCCGGCGATCGAACTGAGCGAGTCGCCGGGACGGACGGTGTAGGTTCGCGCGTCGACGACCTCGCGGATCCGACGATCGTCGGTGCGGACCGTGGCGTCCGGGATCACGAGTCGGATGCCCGAACGGAGACGATCCGGGTTGGGAAGCACGCCGCGATTCGCGTCGGCGATGTCCTTCCAACGACGAACGGTCTGGAAGTACCGCTTCGAGATCTCCTGGAGCGTCTCGCCCGACTGCACGACGTGGACGATCCGTTCCGGGGACCGCGGAACGGGCCGTTCGACGGCCACTTCCGGTTCGAGGCGGATCTCCGGCTCGATCACCGCTTCCGCGACGCGAGTCGGGGATTCGTGGCGAATCGGCGTGGTGCGGGGAGCGGCCGACCCGACCGCGTCGTCTCGGAACGTCGCGCGGGGCGTGGCGGCGAGGGTGAGCGGTTGATCCCAGTCGCTGGTGACCGCGTTCTGGGGCAGGAGATCATCCGATTGCGTGGTGGCCGAGAGATGGTCGGTCACGAGGATTCCGACGAAGAGGATCAGGCCGAAGCCGACCACCAATGCAAGCTTGTGATCTCGGGTCATGTGTCGTCAGCGTCCCTGCTGTCGGGGCGACCTCGCAGGCCGCCGTTGTTTCGATCCGCTCCCCAAGCGGGTGAGGTTCGCAACCTCAGGCTCGCTCGGCACGGTCGCCCACCACGGCGACTCGAAGCTTCGCCGACCGCGATCTGGTGTTGATCGCGATCTCGGTCTCGGAGGGCAGGATCGGCATCCGTGCCGGTGCGCTTCCAAGGCCACGTCGGTCCAGTTCGGCGAAGGCTCGCTTGACCCGTCGATCCTCGAGACTGTGGAAGGTGAGAAACGCCACCCTCGCGCCATCAGCAAGCCAGGTCGGCTGGCCGGCTCCGATCGCCTCCGCCGCCTCGAGGACCTGCCGAAGCAGGCCGTCCAGGGCGCCGAATTCGTCGTTGACGGCGATTCGGAGCGCCTGGAAGGTGCGGGTGGCGGGATGGAGTCGGCTCGACGCGGCACGCTGCCCGTAGGCATCACGAACGAGTCCGGCGAGATCCGCCGTAGTAGCAATCGGGTCGACGGCTCTCTTTTGGACAATATTTCGGGCGATGCGTCGCGACAACGGTTCCTCGCCGTACTCGTGGATGATGCGGGCGAGCTCGCGTTCGTCGCTTCCAGCCAGGAGATCGGCCGCGGTCACCGGGCCGCCCGGGTCCATTCGCATGTCGAGGGGGCCGTCCCGCAGGAATGAGAATCCGCGTTCGGCATCGTCGACCTGGGTGCTTGCGAAGCCGAGGTCGGCGAGCACCGCATCGACGGCGATGCCATCGCCGCGGAGATCACGGGGAGCGCGGACATAGGACCCCTGGAGAGAAACGGTCGGGACGCCGGTCTCGGCCTTCACCCGGGCCGCCGCGAAATCGAGGTTTCCGGGGTCGAGATCGCAGAGGTAGAGCGTGCCATCGGGCCCGGTCTCGGCCGCGAGGAGGGCGGCGTGACCACCACGGCCGGCGGTGCAGTCGAGCACGAGCTCGCCGGGCCGGACCGCCAGCTGGGCGAGGATCGCCTCCGGCATCACCGGCGCGTGGCCGGGATCGGGCGACGGCGAATCGGGGGATGGTGGTGGGGCGGTCACGGCGGCAGTGTCGCAGGTCGATTCCGACGCTGCTCGGGTGTCAGTCCGCGGATCCCGTCTCGGCGAGCTCGGGCCGCGGATTCGGATGGACCCAGCGACGCCAGAGATCGACGAATGCCGGGTCTTCCGGGCCGTCGTAGAAGAGCCGGCTGGTGGGGACGCCGACGAGGTCGACCATGATCCGGTCGTCGATGCCCGTGGGGCCGAGCATGCGGCGGGCGTACAGGATCGTCTGGTCGGTCCGGATCACCTCGCCCGTCCGGCGGGTTCGAAGGAATCCGGTGCCCATCGTGAATCGGGGCATCACGTGGGACCAGGCCCGACTGATCCCCGACGCGATCGGGGTGCGGAACAGCGGGCCCATGATCATGATGGGGTAGAAGAGGATCATCGACAGGGGAGACAACGTGGTTCCGAAGAGCCATGACATGTTCGCGCATGCCACCAACATGCTCGCGACGAAGATGACGAGCATCATCGATTCGGGTCGCCACGATCGCCAGGCGCCGTGAACCAGTGGTTCCTCTTCCAGCAGATCGGGGAGGATTGGGATCCGTTCGAGTTCCGACCAGATGCTGCCATCCACCACCGCATGGAATTCCATCGCCGATCCGTCTTCCTCGACGGTCGCTTCGAGGCGGTTGAGGATGTCGGCATCAGTGGTGGGTGACCAGGCTGGCAGGCCGGCGTCATTCGACGTGACGAGGCTCGACGTCGGGGCGCCGATCGGCGAGGACGGATTGCGGCTCAGTTGGATGAGCAACATGGACGACATGATCAGCGTGGGGAGTCCCCCGCCGAGCCCGAGTCCGAGGTAGGCGAGGCGCGGAACGCCGACGGTGATGCCGGCCAGCAGGAGCACGAAACCCGCGGCCGCGATCCAGCTCATCACCCACAGCGGTCGAGCGAACCGCCGCATCCGCTGGTCGTAGGCCAGAAGATCGCTCCACTCGTAACCGCTGGACGTCGGAACGACGCGGACGCCCGGAGGGGCGGTCTTGATATCCGCCTCGGTCACAGATCCAGCAGCAATCTTTCCGGAGCCTCGACGCATTCCTTGATGGTCTTGAGGAAGGTCACCGCTTCGGTGCCGTCGATGATCCGGTGGTCGTAGCTCATCGCGATGTACATCATCGGACGCAGGGCGATCGTCCCGGGGTTGTCCGGGTCTTCGACCGCCCGCTTCTTGATGCCGTGCATGCCGAGGATGCCCGACTGCGGGGGATTGAGGATCGGCGTCGACATCATGGAGCCGTACACGCCGCCGTTCGAGACGGTGAACGTGCCGCCGGTCATCTCGTCGACCGAGAGCTTGCCGGCTCGAGCCCGGACCGCGAAGTCCTTGATGCGGGCTTCGACCTCGGCGAAGGACATGCCCTCGGCGTTGCGGAGCACCGGAACGACCAATCCCTTGTCGGTGCCCACCGCCACGCCCACGTCCATGTAGTCGTGGTGTTCGATCTCTTCACCGATGATCGAGGCGTTCACGATCGGCTGGTTCTGCAGGGCCTGGACCGCGGCCTTGACGAAGAAACTCATGAAGCCGAGTCCGACCCCGTGCTTCTCGGCGAAGGCTTCCTTGTACTCCTTGC
>JAACEA010000262.1 GCA_009936695.1 Planctomycetia bacterium | reverse complement strand
GAGTCGGTGCAGAAAGCCGACGGCAGTTTCGGCGAGACGGCGATGAGCTACGAGGATCGAAGCCTCATGGGCACCGGTCCGAGCACCGCGAGCCAGACCGCGTGGGCGGCGATGACCTTGCAGGAGATCCGCGGCGCCGATCATCCGAGCGTCATCCGGGCGATCCGCTGGTTGTGCGACACGCAGCTCGATGCGGACGCCGCGGCGGATCCCGAACGCAATCCCGACGGCGATCCCGCGGGCGGGTGGTGCGAGACGGAGTTCACCGGCACCGGCTTTCCGAAGGTCTTCTACCTTCGATACCACCTGTATCGGCACTCGTTCCCGCTGATGGCGATCGGCCGTTGGCTCGAGGCGCGGCGCGGGTAGGAGCGGATACCGTCGCTGGTGGCGGTATGACGGGGACCGTCAAGAGACATCAAGAATGGTCCGTGACTTCTGATGCCATTCGGGACGCGGTCGTATCGGTTTGCATCGATCCGAGGTGAGCCGCGGCGAATCAGGGCGGTTCCCGAGCATTCAACGAAGGGACAATCGCATGATGATGAAGATTCGACGGTCGCGTCCGGAATCCATTCGGCGATGGTTGCCGACATCCAGCCTTCATCGCGGAGCGCGTGTCCCCGATGCTCTGAGTCCCGCAAGGCGATCCCGGTTGAACCCGGGATGATCTTCAGTCCGTCTGGAACATCGCCCGCGCCGCGTCGACGCCGATCCGCGCGGTCCGGTCGTCGTCATCCGCGGTGGGATCGAGTTCCACGACGTCCATCGCGATGCAGCCGCCGTGTGCGGCGAGGCGTTCAAGGACCTGCATGACCTGTTCGACGTGGAGGCCGTCGGGGACCGGGAGGTTGACCCCGGGGGCCTCCTTCGGATCGATCACGTCGAGATCGAAACTCAGGGCGAACGCGCCGCCGTCGGGGGCGATCCGTTCGAGCACGCGATCCGCGATCGAGCCGGCGGCCTCGGACTTGAATGCATCTCCATCGATCAGCAGAGGAAGGGCCGAGGCGGGATCGGTCGAGACCCGGGCACGTTCGCCGGGGTCGAGATCGCGACCCCCGAGAAAGACGGCGCGACGTGGATCGAACGTGCCGCGCGGGCCGACGATGTCGACAAGCGGCGCGACGCGATGACCCAGCAGCGCCGCCGCGGGCATGCCGTGTGGATTTCCGCTGGGCGTCGTGTCGGGAGTGTTGAGGTCGGCGTGGGCGTCGAACCACAGGAGGCCGAGCGGGGGGGCGTCGGCGATGCCATCCGCCCGGTGACGATCACGCCAGCCGGTGGCCGCGCCGGATATCGAGCCGGCCGCGAGGGTGTGGTCGCCGCCGAGGACCAGGGGGATGCCACCGTCGGCGACGATCCGGCGGGACCGATCATGAAGGTGGCGACACATCGTGCGCAGGGACGGCCACTCGGGTCGCCCGGCGTCGGGATCGGGGCCCCGGACGATGCGGACGCCGGTGGGCAGATCGGGCACCTCGACGTCGCCGTGATCATGCACGACACGACCCTCGATCGACGCGACGCCCGCGCTTCGCAGTGTCTGCGGTCCGCCGGAGGCACCCGGCCCGGAGCCGCCGTGGTCGACGGGCGCACCCACGACCTCGATGGTCGCCCTCGGGGCGGTCGTGTCGGGGCTGGTGGAGGAAGCGGACATCCGCGGTCATTGTCGTCGATCCCGGACTCGGAGGGCGGATCGAGGATCCGTCATGTTCGACTTCCCGGGAAAATCCCACCTACACTCGGTGAATGGCAACTCTGAACCAAGATCAGCGTGGCGCAGGCTCCTTCCGGGGCGTTGCAGCCGTATCCACCCTCATGTTCGGCGTCCTGGTCACCGGGATCGCGGTCAACGGACACCCCCCGGATCTCTATCCCTCGCACTACGAGGATCGTGAACTGCACGAGGAGATGTGGCTCGACGTGCCGGACTGGGACCAGGAGGCGGATCCCTTCAAGCAGATCGACGACCTGCTTCCCACGCCGAACGAGGTCCGGTTGGCCTCTGGCGCCCCGGGCCCCGACTACTGGCAGCAGCGGGCCGATCACGACATCCGGGTGAGGCTCGATCCGATCGCCCATCGACTCGAAGGTTCCGAGACGATCACCTACCACAACCAGAGCCCGCATCGACTGGACTATCTCTGGGTGCAGATCGACCAGAACCGCTTCAAGCGGGACTCGCTCGGACGCCTCTCCACCACCGCGCCGAACCTCCGGCGCGACCAGTCCACGCGCTGGATGCGTCAGCAACTCGAGCAGCTCGACTTCGACGGGGGCGCGGAGATCACGCGGGTCGAGGCCGCGGACGGCGTCGCCCTCCCGCACGTGATCAACGGCACGATGATGCGAATCGACCTTCCCGAGCCGATGCAGTCGGGGGACACCATCGTCTTCGACATCGACTGGAACGCCGCGATCGTCCCCAGCACCACGATGCGGGCGCGATCGGGCTACGAGATCCTCGACGACGGGATGCCGATCTACGAGATCGCCCAGTGGTTCCCGCGGATGGCGCCGTACACCGACAACGACGGGTGGCAGAACAAGCAGTTCCAGGGGGAGAGCGAGTTCGCCCTCGAGTTCGGCGACTACGACCTTGCGATCACCGTGCCCGAGACCTACGTGGTCTCCGCGAGCGGTGACCTGGTCAACCAGGAAGAGGTGATGACCGAGACGCAGCGGGAGCGTTACGCGGCGGCTCGGACCGCGGATCGTCCGACCTTCGTGATCACCCCCGAGGAGGCGCTGGCGAACGAACTCCGCGATCAGGAACTCTCGGGCGTCTCCGCCGGCTCCGAGGACGGCGAGGATCGCAGGACGGAGCGGACTTGGCGATTCCGGGCGGAGAACGTCCGGGACGTCGCATGGGCCGCGAGTCCGACCTTCATCTGGGACGCCTGGGGCGTCGAGATCCCCCGCACCGACGGCGACGTGTCGATGGCGATGAGCTTCTGGCCCAATGAGGGCGAGCCGCTCTGGAGCCTCTATTCGACCCAGTCGATCGCCCATACCCTCGAGGTCTATTCCGAGCACTGCATCCCGTACCCGTATCCCGTCGCGATCAGCGTGAACGGCCCGGTCGGCGGGATGGAGTACCCGATGATCTGCTTCAACGGCCCGCGGCCGGAGGCGGACGGGACCTACACCGAGCGGACCAAGTGGGGGCTGATCGGCGTGATCATCCACGAGGTCGGTCACTTCTGGTTCCCGATGATCATCAACTCCGACGAGCGTCAGTGGACCTGGATGGACGAGGGGCTGAACACGTTCGTGCAGTTCCTCGCGATGGAGACCTGGGAGGACGATCCGCGGACCAAGCGCGGCGAGGCCCACGACATCGTGGACTACATGATCAGCGAGCGGCAGCGTCCGATCATGAGCCATGGCGAGTCGATCATCCAGAAGGGCAACAACGCCTATGCCAAGCCGTCCGTCGCGCTGAACGTGCTTCGAGAGACGGTCATGGGTCGCGAACTCTTCGACCATGCGTTCCGGACCTACTGCGAGCGCTGGGCGTTCCGGCGTCCGGAGCCGGGCGACTTCTTCCGAACCATGGACGACGCGAGCGGGGTCGACCTCGACTGGTTCTGGCGCAACTGGTTCTACACCACCCGACACGTCGACATCGCGACCGAGCGGGTGATGGACTTCACCGTCGAGCCGCGCGATCCCGACGTGCTCAAGCCGATCCTGCAGGCCGAACGCGCGGCGGAGCGGCCGAGCCGGACCCGCCAGCGCAACGCCGACCTGCCGAGGCGGAGCGCCCGCTATCCCGAACTCCTGGACTTCTACAGTCGCTTCGACGAGCTCGAGGTGACCGACGACGATCGCCGCCGGTTCGAGCGGTTCATGACGCGGCTGGAGGAGGACGATCGAGCGGTGTTCGAGGCGATCGAGGATCGTCCGCTCCACTTCTCGATCGTTCGGTTCCGGAACCACGGTGGCATCCCGATGCCGCTGCCCCTCGAGATCCGGTACACCGACGGCACCGTCGAGGAGACCATGCTTCCGGTCGAGATCTGGAAGGAGAACCCCGAGG
>JAACEA010000261.1 GCA_009936695.1 Planctomycetia bacterium | reverse complement strand
GCTCCGGCGCATTCCACCAGCTTCCGGCGTTGCCACCACCGGTGGTGGAGATCGTCGGCGTGCCGGGGGCCGTTCCATTCGATGCCTCCCCGGAACGCCCGAAGATCGGGGTCCGATCGAACGAGGCGATCTCCCCCGCGGTCGACAGGACCGCCGCGGTGGCGGTCTGGGCGGCGGAATCGGTCGCTGCAGCCGAGTCCATGCCTTCGCCATGCTCGAGGGCGAGCGGGCCGGAATCGACGATCGTGGCGTCCGCAGGCTCCATCGCCGGCCGAACCGACCCCGTCGCCGAGCCGGACGTTTCATCGACCGCGGTGACCGCGATCGGGGGCTCCGAGATCTCGACGATCACGGCCGGAGACGCGGGCGCCACCTCGGCATCAACCGGATCGATGGGATCGATGGGATCGAGGACCACCGGCACTTCGACTTCCGGGACCGGCGTGATCTTCGCGACCCCGTTCAACTCCGAAGAGGGCGGGGCCGCCGTGGCCATCATCGCCCACGGCGACGTCGCGGCCAGGATCGCAAGAACAGGAACGAGGTTGATATTCGAACGGAGTCGCGCGAGGTCCATGAACGCCTTCCTGGCTGGTGGTCACGACCGGATCCTCCGGTCGTCGCGATCGACGAGAATCGGCGCGTGAATCAGCCGGTGCTCGCCTCGGGGATCTTTCCGACGATCTCGCTCACGCGGACACAGAAGTTCTCGTTCAGCACCAGGACCTCGCCGCGGGCGACATGACGACCGTTCACGAAGATGTCCACGGGATCGCCGGCGGCCTTGTCGAGCTCGACGACGGAGTCCGGCGAGAGCTTGAGCACGTCGTCGACCAGCATGCTGGTCCGGCCCAGCTCGATGCGAACGTCGAGATCGACATCACCGAGCATGCCGATTCCGGCCGCGGCCGCATCCGAGGTGCCGGCCCCGAAATCCGGGAGGGGAACCGAGGCGGCCGCCGAAGCGGTGGTTTCGTTCATGGCGTCGACCTGCTCCCCGACGTCACGAATCGCCTCCTCCACCATTTCGGTGGGCTCGGATTGCGGCGTCGGGGGCGTGGGATCGGTCGGTGGTTCGGTCATTCGGTGCGGCTCCGCCGTCCGTGGTCATCCAGGCGCGACGGGAAGACACCAGCATCCATGCCGGACCCGTCAGGAGGATCATCGGACGGGCCGATGTCGGGACTGCAGAGAATGCCTGTACCACGTGACCGTTTCGCGCAATTCACGCGCAGACACGCCCATTCTCACGAATCTCGATTCCTGGGAGGCGCATGATCCGCCGGAATCAGGTCCGGTCAGCGATTGACCCGTCGACCCAGTTCCATCACGACGATCACGTCGTGGATGATCGGGCCATCGGGCAGATCAGCCGACATCGGTGATCCCCCACCCTGAGCATCACGGCCGGCGTCATCGACGGCGCGGGCCGACGTGGGGCGTCGATCGAACAGTCCTTCACCGACCAGCGCTCGAGCGACGCGCGCTTCGAGGGCCCCCAGCTCATCGGACTCGAGATCACGACGCGTCGCCGACTTCCAGATCGACATCAGGGCCGCTTCGATCTTGCCGGGAGCACCCTGGGCCTCGATCTCGAGCCATGCCTTGTCTCGTTCGTCGATTTCGAGGTAGACCCGGGTCGAGTACATGAACCCGATTCCGGAAGCATCGTTGAAGAGGTGATCATCGAAGATCAGAACCTCGGCCAGATCGGGCTCGTGGGCCGTCGGAGCCGCTTGAACGGCGGTATCGCTGGCTTCGGTCCGGGCTGGCTCGGCGAACATCATGAAACCGGCACCGATCAGGCCGGCCTCCGCGAGGAGCAACGCGAGCGTCATGACCGCGGTCTTCAGGCCACCCCGCTTCCGCTTCCCGGAAACCTCGGTGTCGTTCACGTTCTGCTTGTCCGTTGCCTGATCCGACATCACCTGAATCTCCCTGCCACCCGAAATCGGGTGATTCCCCCCTGAACGGACCGGAAGCCCCGGTCCCTCGCGAGGCATCGGCGTGGCCGGGGCCGACCTTCAGCACAGCAGTGACATTCGATGGGAATCCGGCCGCACGACCCGACGCTCAGGCGGTTCTCGGATGTTCGAGCACCGGAAGGACCCCGGTTTCGATCTCGACCACGAGGGTCCGGATCAGGGCGGAGTGATGCGGCGGATCCCCGTCAAGCTGCCAATGAACCGGTTTGTCGAACTCCAGCCGGAATCGCCGCCCCTCCAGATACATCGTCCGCCGATCCTCCAGTTGTCGACGCCGGACGAGGGTCAGCATCCAACGCAGGAGTCCCAGACGCCCCCGACAAGGAAGAACCAGCAGATCCAGTCGCCCGTCGTCCATTCGAGCCCGAGCCGCAGGATCGAGCCGGCAGGCGTACTGGCGTGCGTTGGCGACCATCATGATCGCGACGCCGGCGTCGATGATGCCGCCATCGTCCACCGTCACTTGCATCCCCGCCGGCGCGAAGCGAAGGAAACTCCGGATGGCCGGCAGGAGGTAGGAGAGATGCCGGACCGGCCCGCGTCGCCTGGAGGCGAGATCATGGACCACGTCGGCATCGAATCCGACCGAAGCCATCAGCACCATCATTTCCGCCGGGCCGCCATCCGCCGCGACGGAGGCGAGGTCGATCCGCCGGATCACGCCCGTTCGGAGGCGTCGGACGACCTCGTCGAGGTCGTCGGTCATCTCGAACTCACGCGCGAAGAGATTCTCGTTTCCAGCCGGGAGGTGGATCAGCGGAACATCCGCATGCGCGGCCTCGGCCGCCGCGGCTCGGACCGCGCCATCACCCCCGACCACCACGAGTCGATCGTGGGACACCAGCGGTGTTCGCAGCCAGCTGTCCGGCGGCTCGGGCCGGGTGGGCATCAGCACCACCTCGAGCCCCGCCTCCCCTGCGGCCCGCTCGAGGCCCACGGCCAGCTGATGGGCTCGACCGGCGCCCGAGATCGGGTTGTAGATCACCAGCGTCGACATGGGGGGTTCACGATACCGCCGGACCGGCCGAAACGGCGTTTCACCGTACGCCGTCGACGTGGGTTTCGTACCATTCCACCCGGATGACCCGCTTCGATCCAATCCCGTCGCCCCTCGGATTCGTGTTGCTCGCTGCGCTCGTGACGCTCGCCGGCCTCGCGGGTCCGGCGTCCGCGCGGCAGGAGACGTACGAACTCGGAGACGACGACGTCTGGCAGGCGGAGGACAAGCCGACCGACGCCGCCTCGCGACAGGTCGTGCTGGCCCGACGCGCCCTCGCGCTGGGCGAACCGGAACGGGCCCGTGCCCTCGCCTCGGCGTTCCTCGACAAGTTTCCGGGCGGCGAGGCCCGGCCCGAGATGCTCCTCGTCCGAGGCGACGCCCTGGTCGAGATGGGCGACGAGTACGAGGCATTGTTCGACTACGAGGCGATCACGCGGACCTATTCGGGGAGTCGCGCCTTCGTCACCGCCCTCGAACGCGAGTATCAGATCGCGGTCGCGTATGCGAACGGCCTCCGGCGGAAGTTCCTCGGCACGATCCGGATCATCAACGCCGACGACGACGCCGAAGAACTCCTGATTCGGATTCAGGAACGACTTCCCGGAAGTCGACTCGCCGAGGATGCCGGCATGGAGCTCGCGGACTTCTACTTCGTTCGTTCGAAGATGCGGCTCGCGGCGGACGCCTACGACCTCTTCATCCAGAACTATCCTCGGTCCGACCGGATCGAGAAGGCGCGACAACGGCTCATCCAGGCCTATCTGGCGTCGTTCCGCGGCCCACGCTACGACGACACCGGTCTTCGCGACGCGAAGCGTCGACTCGAGGTCCTGGAGGTCACCCAACCCGGTCTGGCCCAGCGAATCGGGGCCGAGGCGCTGCTCGTTCGCATCGAGGAATCCGAGGCTCGAAAGTTGCTCACGACCGCGGAGTGGTACCTCTCGATCAACGATCCGGTCTCCGCCGAGCAGTACCTCCGCCGCGTGTTGGAAAAGCACCCGGCGACGGTGGCGGCCCTCGACGGGCTGCGGATCGCACCGACGATCCTCGCGAACATGCCGGCGGGAATCGCCGCCGAATGCCCCGACTACCGGGCGATGGCCGAAGCCCTCCTCGGAGCGGCCGGACCGGTCCAGACCGGTGTGGAGGCCCGCCCCGAAGTCCCGCTGCCGACCTCCAGATCGCTGGCGCCGGAGGTCCCCGTGGACGCGAAGGCGACGCCGGAGCCGACACCATGATGCACGGCCTTCGACGACCCGCCTGGACGGTGATGGCGATCGCGGCCGGACTCTCCAGCCTCGGCTTTCAATCCGGCTGCAATCGGGACCCGGAATCGGGTTGGGCGATCACGTCCACCCACGACGACCGATTCCGGACGATCTCGATTCCGCTCTTTCGAAACGAGACCTGGTTCCGGGGGCTCGAACGCGAACTTGGACGGTCGCTGGTGGTGGAAATGGAGTCGCGGACGCCCTACAAGGTGACTGGACAGGGCACCGCCGACACCCTGCTCCGCGGGACGATCCGATCCGCCGAACTGATCCTTCTGTCCAGCAGCGTGACCACCGGCCTCGCCGACGAAATGCTGTTCAAGGCCGAACTGGACTTCGAATGGGTCGATCTCGCGACGGGCGAAACGCTGGTCGAGCGAAAGGGGTTCGCCTCCTCCGCCCTTTTCACGCCTTCTCGACCATCTCAGGAAACGATCGATCTCGCCCGATTCGGGGTCGTAGAACAGTTGGCGGCGGATCTGGTCGACGCGATCCGCGACGATTGGTGATTTTCGCATCAGGAAGCGTGGTTCCCGCGAACCCGTGAGACGATGAAACAGTGTCTTTTCGATTTTCCAACGCGACGAGGTCCTCGTGATGCCCAGTGATCCCGGCCAGAACCCCCAACGCCCCGACTCCGGACGCCCCGACGGGAATTCGGGCGGACCGCAGCCCAATCGCCCCCGGCGGGGGCTGATGCCATGGGTCATCCTGTTCGCGCTCGTCGCACTGGTGTGGGTGGTCGCGACCGGATCCAACAACGGTTCGACCCAGATCTCGCTCGATCAGTTCAAGACCCTCGTCGAGAACAAGGACATCGAACCCGGCTCGATCACCGTCTCGGAACGGGAGCTCGTGGCGTCGGTGAAGGAGGGCACCACCGGATATCCGCCGATCAACGGCCGACCGCCGCAGGTCGTGGTGCAGATCGCCGCGGGCGGCCTCGACTACGTCCTCGAGGAGCTCAAGCCCCTCGGCGTCGCCTTCTATCAGAAGACGTCCGATTCGACGTGGATGGATCTCCTGATCGGGTTCGGCCCGATCATCCTCATCTTCCTGATCGTGTGGTTCTTCATCCTGCGTTCCATGCGGAACGCCGGCGGTGGCCCGGGCGGCATGCTCGGAAACTTCGGCAAGAGCCGCCACCGCGTGCAGACCAAGGACACCGTGAACATCACCTTCAAGGATGTCGCGGGCGTGCAGGAGGCGAAGGAGGAGGTCCAGGAACTGGTCACCTTCCTGAAGGACCCCAAGCGATTCCAGCGGCTCGGTGGTCGGATTCCGCGAGGCGTCCTCCTCGAAGGCCTCCCCGGCTGCGGCAAGACCCTGCTCGCCAAGGCGATCGCGGGCGAGGCCGACGTGCCGTTCTTCACGATCTCCGGTTCCGACTTCGTCGAGATGTTCGTCGGCGTCGGCGCCAGCCGTGTCCGCGACCTGTTCAAGCAGGCCAAGGAGAACTCCCCCTGCATCATCTTCCTCGATGAGATCGATGCGGTCGGCCGACGCCGAGGCGGAGGCTTCACCACCGGCGGACATGACGAACGCGAACAGACCCTCAACGCGATCCTCGTCGAGATGGACGGCTTCGATGCCACCGACCAGGTCATCGTGATCGCGGCGACCAACCGGGCCGACGTGCTCGACCCGGCACTGACCCGCCCCGGCCGTTTCGACCGGACGGTCAGCGTGCCGCTTCCCGACCTCGAAGGCCGGGCCCAGATCCTCGCCGTGCATGCTCGCAAGGTGAAGACGGGACCGGATGTCGATCTCGTGAGACTGGGACGCGGAACACCGATGTTCAGCGGTGCCGATCTCGCCGCGATGATCAACGAAGCCGCGATCATCGCGACGATGGCCGACAAGGACTTCGTCGAGATGAGCGACCTCGAGGAGGCGCGGGACAAGGTCCGCTGGGGCCGCGCCCGCCGAAGCCACAAGGTCGAGGAGGAGGACCGGGTCGCCACCGCGTATCACGAGGCGGGGCACGCGGTCATCCAGGCCAAGCTCGAAGACGCCGACCCCCTCCACAAGGTCACGATCATTCCCCGCGGCGCCGCCGGGGGCGCGACCTTCAGCCTTCCTGAGAAGGACCGCCACGGGTACGGTCGGAAGTACATCGAAGCCACGCTTCGCGTGCTCTGCGGAGGCCGGATCGCCGAGGAGAAGAAGACCGGCGACACCTCGAGCGGTGCGAGCATGGACATCAAGATGGCCACGCAGTACGCCCGCGCCATGGTCCTCGAATGGGGCATGAGCGAGCGTGTCGGCTTCATCAACCACGCCGGGAGCGACCAGCGGGAGATGATGCTCCCCGAGAAGGACTACTCGGACGACACCGCCAAGGTGATCGACGAGGAGATCCGACGGATCGTGGACGGGGCCTACGACGACTGCACCCGCATGGTCTCCATGCACTGGGACGAGATCGTCGCGGTCGCGGAGGCGCTCCTGAAGTACGAGACGCTGAGCAGCGACGACGTCGACCGGCTCATGAAGGGCGAACGGCTCGAGAAGCCGACGGTCGCCGAGCTCCTTTCGCAGGAGGCGTCGAAGACCGCGCCGCCCCCGTCGCCCGCGAAGCCCGCGGACGACTCCGGCGACGACCTCCCCGACATCATGCCCTCGCCGGCGTGAACGCCGGGCCGGCTCCCGCAGGAACACGAGACTCAGATGACGACGCCGGCATCCGCCGGCGTCGTTTCGTCTGCGGCTTCGACACGGAGGCATGTCGTTCCACGACACGCCCGGCGTCGGCGATCACCCGGCACGCCTCGCTTGAGAGGATCGTCGGCCCCCGTTCGACGAGATCGCCGATCCACATGGGGTCACGAGGACGGGTCATCCAGCATGGCGTCGAGCTCGCCGAGTCGACGCGCCGCCGCGTGCACCTTCGCCACGAAGACCGCGAAACAGGCGATCCCGGCAACCAGCAGAAGTCCGCCAAGTCCCTGGATCGAACCTCCGGCGGCGGACGTCGCGTCCGCCTCCTCGCCGCCGATGCGGACGAGATCCCGACCGATCGCCTGAACCGTTCCGCCGAAGACGAGGAGGACCGTCGCCACGGCGCCGAGCGACGCGAAGACCAGCCCGATGTCCCGACCGCAGTCGCCTCGGTTCTCTTCGCGACGATGCAGCGCACCCGCGATCGACTGCGGAATCCGGCACACCACCACGAACCACCACACCGTGTTGAAGAACGGGATCACCGCGAGCCAGACCAGCCCGGGGCGAAATCGACGCTCGGGTTCCGGGACCGTCGCCGCCGCGCGATGCAGCGTCAGAAGCAACCACGCGAAGACCGCGAACACGATCAACATCACGATGATTCCGAAGTCGGTGCCGCCGGACGTCGAGGACTGGGTCGCTTGCGCTGGGGTCATGAGAAAGCTCCTGCTCTTCGAGGCGGCCGCGTATCGCGACGATGCGTCCGTCACGATCGAGCGGACACGGTGGTCTGCGATCACATGGTCACAGATGCTGCCCGCGAGCACGAGGGGCAAATGGGAAAAACCCCTTCTCGACACCGCAGGCCGGTCAGGATGCGTCGGTGGACCGACCCCTGATCAGGGATCGACGACTCCGTCCCCGTCATCAGGCTTTCGGGTCTTCGGGGGCTTGACGGCCTTCAATCGAGCCGACTTCGGCACGCTCCGACCCTCGTCCTCGCCGAGCATCGCCTTGCTCCGGAGCAGATGGTGGTAGTGCTGCGCGAATCGATGCGCCTCGTCCCGGATCGCCTGGCAGAGCTTCAGCCCGAGATTCTCCCGACCGAGCCGGATGGGTTCACCGCGGCGCTGGACGTGGATCAACTCCTCCTTCTTCGCGAGCGAGATCACCATCGGCGGCTTCATCGACAACTGGTCGAATGCTTCGATCGCGGCATTCAACTGCCCCAGCCCTCCGTCGATCAGGATGACGTCCGGGTAGAGCTCGTTGCCGTCCCCCGCGTCACGGTACCGCCGGGAGACGACCTCGCGAATCGACATGTAGTCGTCGTTGTCGACCGATCGGATCCGGAATCGGCGATACCCGTCCTTGAACGGACGGCCGTCGATGAAGCAGACCTTCGAACCGACCGTCTCACCGCCGGCGAGGTGCGCGATGTCGATCGCCTCCAGGCATCGAATCGGTTCGTCCAGGTCGAGCGTCTTCTGCAGCGACCGGAGCCCCTTCGCGGGGTCGTGCACGAACGAGGTCACCTCGGGCTGCCAGTCGTAGTCCCCTTCCGCGTTGCGTCGGCGCTCCCGTTCGTCCAATCGCTCGATTGCGCGGATCTGATCACGGAGCACCGCGGCCCGTTCGAATGCCCGCCGTTCCGCGGCGGCCTCCATCTCCTGCGTCATCTCGCGGATCATCGCGCTTCGCTTGGAGCCGAGGAACCTGACGAATCGATCGATGTCGGCGCGGTAGTTCTCCGGCGAGATCCGATTCGCGCACGGCGCAGTGCACTGGCCGATCGAGTGCAGCAGGCAGGGACGGAAGGAACGGTTCTTCGGATCGTCGCTGCGGATGTCGAGCTCGCAGGTTCGGTAGCGGAACACCCGCTGCAGCAGCTGGACCGCCTGGCGCAGGGCGCTCACGGACGTGAACGGACCGAAGATCTTCGACCCCTTGAACTGGTCGTCGGCGGGATTTCGAGTCACGAAGACCCCGGGGAACTCGTCCTTCAACGTCACGGCGAGGTAGGGGAAGGTCTTGTCGTCGACGAGCCGCTCGTTGAATCGGGGGCGGATGTCCTTGACGAGCCTCGACTCGAGGAGCAACGCCTCCCATTCTCCCTCGCATTCGACGACGTCGAAATCCTCG
>JAACEA010000260.1 GCA_009936695.1 Planctomycetia bacterium | reverse complement strand
TCCTCGAACTCGACGCCTGGATGACGGCGACCGGCGCCGACCTCTCTCTCGACGTGGCCACCGGAGCATCCATCGCGCGACCGGCCACGCTCGTCCGACCGTCCACCGACTGACGCCGGCGTCAACCCGACGCGGGCCGGGGAAGTCGGCGATCGCGGTCGGCGCGGCGTTCCATCCGTGGCGGCACGATCACCCCGGCCGCTTCGAGGGAGGCGCGCTCCGCATCGGTCGCATGCACCGCGAGGTGGGCACTGCGATCAACGCCGCCGGCCAGATCGATCCACTCCCGCGATCCCGTCGCCGGCGGGACGTCACGCACGCGGTCGTGGAGGACATCGAGTCGCAACCGGCGATACAGGGACCGGTCGTCGAGGTGATCGGTGTGGAGCAGGAAGACTTGAAGCACCGCGAGTCCCATGATCACCGCGTCGAGCGCCGCACCGATCTCATCGTCATCGATGGCGTCCGGCATCGGCGGATCGACGCCGATCTCACGAAGCTGATCGAGGTTCGTGGTCCAGGGCGCGTAATGCAGGTCGTACGCGAGGGACCAGAAGCCACGTCCGCCCTCTCCGCCCGATCGGCCGGCTTCCCGATGAAGCGCGTCGATGCGTTCCGCCCGCCGTCTCCGCTTCGCCTCGTGGATCCGTCGTCGCATCTCCTCGTCGTACATGACTTCGATTCCGGCCCCCCCTCGACCGTACCGGACGGATTCCAACCCCCGAGGAGGCACGCCCGTTCTTCGAGCGCGCCGTGCACGGATCACGAAGGCCCGCGGTCCAAAAACAACCACCCCGGCGCCGGTAGGCCCCGAGGTGGCAGGAGGAGAAAGAGATGACTGTTCGAATCGTCGGTCGTCCGCCGCGGCGGGTTTCCGCTTGTTCCTGGCCGTCAAATTACGACCTCGCTGTCTGTTTGTTCGGCTCATGCGAGGTTTTTCTTCAGTCTTTTCCCGGACTGAAGCATGGAACCGAGCGAAACCGAACACCCGGACAACTCGCTCCAGCCTTCCATCATTCGAGAATCGATGCCTTTTTCGACGCTTGATTCCCCGGTCAAAAGCACGAAAAACGCCGCTTCCAAGCCGCAGAACCCGTTTTCCGTCGGGCCGCGCGACTCCACCAGGCGTTGGGTGGATGAACCTCGGCACCTGCAATGTTTGCGCAGCCGACGGCCTTCGGATCCGAAACTTTTTCTGCATGATTTCCGCGAGTTCGTCTCAGCGAGCCGCCGCCGCGGGCCCACAGTCGTTCGCGGTGCGGAGCACACCGGCCCGCCGCAGGTCCTTCTCCTGAAGGGACGACACCCCGTCGATCCGAAAGGTCGCGACGTCGCCGGGAAGCAGACAACGCAGGTTCGCATCGACCCGCACGACGTCGCCAAGCGCGGCTTCATCGAGATGGAGATCACGAAGAATCGTCCGTGCGGTGAGTTCCACTTCGAAACCGTCCTTCGCGACGCGGTCCACTCGAAGGTCGAACACCGGGCTCGGCAGCGACAGCCAGGCGTCCTTCCCGTAGAACCAGAAGGCGCGGTGGCCGTCGAACTCGGCGAGCAGCAGTTCCATCGAGGGATCCGCCGGGATCACGAGATCGGGAAGCAACGCGGTGGCTCGGGTGTCGCGCGGGGGCACCTCGAGTTCGAGGGCCGCGGCGTCGAGGTCGACGCCCGCCATGTCGATCCTGCGGATGCGGACGCCCTTCGACGACGCGCCCCCCCACGGCTCGTCGGTGTCGTTGATCGCGGCGATCTCGATGCCCGCCTCGCCGACGGAGAATGCAAGGAGCCGCGGCGCGCATGCCGCTCGGGCGGCCCACCACGCCGGCTTCGGACGACCCGCGACGTCGATGAGCGACCACGAGTGCCCGGTCCAGGCGTCGTTCAACTGCCAGACGAGCGCACCGCCGCAGCGCTTCGAATGGAGACGCAACCACTCGTACGTGAAGGTGGTGGCCCGAGCCTGCAGGAGCTGCATCCGCCAGATTCGCCCGTCGAGATCCGACGGCGGCAGGAACCAGTCGTCCATCCATCGGTCGTACTGCGCCTGGTCGCCGCCCCACCCACGCTGGCGCCCCGCGAAGGCGACCATCGCGTCGGGCGACTCGCTTGCGAACGGCCCGCTTCCGATCGCGGTCTCCATGGTTCGGCGGGCGGGCGGCGCCTGGTGCCCGAACTCGCTGACGAAGCGCGGGATCAACTCCCGCACGTCCTCGAGCTTGAGATCCCATGTGTGGCGATCGCCGTGATCGGGATCGTTGGGGTCCGCCTCGACCGATCCCGACCAGGGGCTGTCGGGGAGGAACGGACGTGTCGGGTCGAGGGACGACGCGATCCGCGGCAGCAGCTCGGTGAAGTAGCGTCGGCCCCAGGTCTGGGCCGGATCCATTCGCTCCTTCCATCCCCAGTTCCGCCAGGCCAGGACGTTCTCGTTTCCACCGCACCACAGGACGATCGAGGGGTGTGCGGCGAGCCGACGGATCTGGAAGCTCGCTTCACGCTCGATCAGATCGGGATATGGCGGCTCCTCCGGATAGGTCGCGCAGGCGAACATGAAGTCCTGCCAGACCATGACGCCGCGTTCGTCGCACGCGTCGTAGAAGGCCTTCGACTCGTAGACGCCACCGCCCCAGACCCGGAGCATGTCGAAGTTCGCCTCGACCGCCTGATCGATTCGGGCGATCACGAGGTCGTCGGCGGCGGTTCCGGGGAACAGCCCCTCCGGAATCCAGTTCGCCCCACGACAGAACATGGGTTCGCCGTTGACCACGATGCGGAATCGAGAGCCTTCCGGATCGCGGCCCGTGTCGAGGGCGACGATTCGCAGCCCGACCCGGCGGCGGTCGCGGTCGAGCGCGGTGTCTCCTCGGTGCAGGTCGATCTGGAGATCGTGAAGCGGCTGCGGACCCCGACCCCGCGGCCACCAACGCTGGGGATTCGGGATCTCCAGGCGCATCATGACGTGATCCGACTCGGGATCCGCGACACCTTCCGCCTCGAAGATCCGGCCGTCCGGCGCTTCGAGTCGAACGGTCGCCCGAAGTTCACCATCTCCGGACGTCACCGGATCGCGCACCACGTCGACCGACACCTCGAGAATCGCGAGCCGGTCGTTGCAGGTGGTCACGAGAGGTCGCACCGCGTCGATGCGGGCGTCGCGCCATCGTTCGAGTCGGACGTCGCCGGGAAGCCCGAGACTCGGGCACTTCGGTCCCCAGTCCCATCCGAAGCTGCAAGCCGCTTTCCGCAGATACGAATACACGCCCCAGTCGCCATCCGCGTTCACCGGCCGGTCCCCGTACGCCTCGACCCGACGTTCGAGTTCGGTCACCGGTCCACGCAGCGACACCTCGAGCATGCGGTGTTCCGCGAACGCTTCCGCGGGAATCCGGAATCGGTGCGCGTGGAACTGATTCTCGACGTGGCCCAGGACGTCGTCGCCCAGCCGGACCTCGCCGACGGTGTCGATCGAATCGAAGACGACTTCGCAGACCGCGTCCGCATCGTTCTCCACGTCGATTCGATCGTCGGGACCGAGGGGCCGTCTCCAGGTCCAGTCGGTGCGACCGATCCAGGCCTGATCGGCCTCGCCCTCGCCGAGATCGGGGTGGGCCATCAGACCGAGTCGGATGAGATCGAGGTGCACGCATCCCGGAACCACCGCGTCGACGCCTTCCGCCGGCAGTTCGATCGGACAGTCGGGTCCGTCCTCACGGTGAACCCGCCACGAATCGTTCAGGACACGGCTGTCACGCATGATCGTCCATTCCCGTCGTTTCCGTGGGCCCCGGAATCTCGTCGGCGTTTCGATGGTCGATCACCCGACCATCGTCGAGTTCGTCCGCCTGGACCCGGCCCATCAGGCGGAACATTCGAACGAGATCACGCAGACCGCCGATCGTGAACCAGACGGTGACCACCATCGCGGTCCCGATGGCGCACCAGAGCCACCAGCCCCAGGCCTCCAGCCAGGCTGCATCCGAGATGGGCTCGAGGCCGAGGGGCCCGGCCAGCAGGTGACGGAGCATTCCCGCGATGAACACCAGCGTGAAGAAGATCGGCCAGGAGATCGTCACCGCGGTGACGATTCGATCCCACCGCGTCATCTCCTGGCCGAATCCCAGACGTTCCCACCATCGTGCCCGGGGTTCGTCATCGGAACGCCGGTCCCTCGACTCACGATGAAGCATGCGGTCGAGATCGAACGGCGCCCGGCAGGTGCACAGCGACACCGCGATGTACAGGAAGATCGACAACGCGATCGAGCAGAAGGTGAGAATCTGGCCGTTGAGGTCACGGATCACGCCGATCGATCGCAGGGCGACGCCGGCGAGACCGACCGCGCCACCGCGCAACTCGCAGGACAACGCCATGCCGTCCGCCCCGACCCCGGTCATCGTGGAGCCGTCGGCCACGACCCGGAATCGACCGAGTTCACGTTCGTCGACGGGATCGACGATCGCGATCGCCGCGGTCGCCGCGAGATCGCCGTCGCCCGCCGCGAAGTCGTCGATCCGCATCCGGATGCCGGCCCCCGGCACGTCGAGGCTGGTGCCCGCTCCGGCGTCCGCGGGAATCACGACGTCGACTCGTCCGTTCTCGATCGAACCGGAGAGGAAGGTGACGGTCTCTCCCGGATGGACCAGAGTCGCTGGGATCTGCTTGACGATGACGCCGCCTCCGGCGAGGGTCATGCCCGCGATCATGGCGGTCCAGGCGCCGGCGGTGGTCCCCCTTCGCCAGTACAGACCACCGATGATCGCGCTGCCCGCACCACCCACGAAGATCGCGCCGGTGAGCGCGAGGAACATCGCGACGTACTGGTTCGGGGTGTAGTACAGGCTGAAGAGGAAGGCGAAGATCGCCACCCCGAGGATCGATGCACGCAGCAGCCAGAGGTGGACCCGCGGCGAGAGCGGTCGCTTCCGGAACGGAAGCACCACGTCCTGGATGAAGATCGAACCCCAGGAATGGAGGTAGGTGTCGTTGGTCGAGATGAAGGCCCCGAGCAGCGCGGCCGCGAAGAGGCCGAGCAGTCCGGAGGGGAGCATCACACTCGCCGCGGCCGGCGTCCGGATCTCCGCCGCGAACACCTCCGGATCCGCGCCTCCCAGCGGTTGCGCCGCGATGATCGCTTCGATGGCCGCGGCATCGGACGCATGGTCGGAGCCGGTCATCACCACGCGGATGCAGATCGGCAGCACCAGCGTGATCAGGAGCAGGACCCGGAATCGCCAGCCGTTGAGGATGTTCGCCATCTTCGCCTCGTGGGCGTCGATCGCCGCGGCGTTGTAGCCGGAGGTTCCCTGCCAGCCGAGCATCCCGTAGAACAGCACCACCACGCTGATCACCCAGTAGAAGGCGTTGAAGTCCGCCTCCTGGCCGAGGTCGAACGGGTTCACCATCGACTGACCTTCGGGGGCGGCGAGCAGCGTCTCCCCGATCTCGGACCACGAATACGTCGCGAGCAGGAACAACATCACGGCGAGGAAGACGAGCTGCCCGAAGGTGCCCTGGAGAAAGTCCGTGACGATGACCGCGACCTGGCCCCCGAGGAAGACGAAGAACAAGGCGGTGACGAGCATGACCGCCATCAGCAGCGCGAAGGTGGGGATTTCCCAGGGACCGACCGTGGTCAGCACGGGGAGGCCGCAGAGCGCGATGAAGAACCGGGCCGCCACCGCGGGGAAGATCCCGTAGTTGATGATGCCCGAGAGAAACGCGACGAGTCCGGCGAAGACGCGGAACCGGCGGGAGTACCGGATCTCGAAGAACTGCGCCATGGTCAGGGCGCGGGTCTGGCGGAACCGATAGACCACCCAGCCCGAGAGCGCGATGAGGATCATCGCGGGGTTCTCCATGAACCCCCACCAGATGCTGGTGAACCCGACCTTGTAGTACTGCTGCCAGAACCAGACGAGCGAGATGACCCCGAGCTGGGCCATCCCGTAGCTCACCGCGATCAGGTACCGCCCGGCGCATCGATTCGCGGCGAGAAAACCCGAGACCGAACGGGCGTACCGGTTCGTCGCAATCGCGGCCACGACGAGGACCGTGAAGCAACCGCCGAGGATGGACCAGTCGAGGGTCGAGAGATGCACGATTGAATCGTACTCGCCGCCGCCGCCGCCGAACGATCAGGTCGTGGCCGGGAGCTCGACCTCCACGGCGGCCGCGAGTCCGCGGGTCCACGCCTCCACCTCGTGGACGATCCGACCGTCGGCATCTTCGTGCCGGGCGGTCTCGATCGCCTTCAGGGATTCC
>JAACEA010000259.1 GCA_009936695.1 Planctomycetia bacterium | reverse complement strand
GCGACCTGGGATCGTGGTGATGCAGACACCGCCGTCGCGGCGAAGCCACTCGCCGTCGTCGCGGAACTTCCCGCGGCGCCGTTCTTCGGCGCCCGGCTCGTCGAGGAAGTCCCGCTCGAGGAAGTCTTCGCGTATGTGAACCGGACTGCCCTCTACCGGGGACAGTGGGGGCTTCGGAAGGGCTCCATGGATGCCGAGGAATACGCGGCGCATCTCGCGACCCACGCCGATCCGGTCTTCGAGCGTCTGAAGGCGGAGTGCCAGGCGGAACCCATCCTCGCCCCGAAGGTGGTCTACGGATGGTGGCCCGCCAACGGCGACGGCGACGATCTGGTCGTGTTCGACGCGGAGGACCACGACCGGGAGATCGCCCGGTTCGCGTTCCCGCGTCAGTCGTCGCGACAACGTCGCTGTCTCGCGGACTACTTCCGGCCGATCGAGTCCGGTGAACGGGATGTCGTGGGTTTCCACTGTGTCACGATGGGTGAGGAGGTGTCTCGACGCGCCCGAACGCTCTTCGAGGCGGATCAGTACGCCGACTACCTGTATCTCCATGGTTTCGGCGTCGAATGCGCCGAGGGGCTCGCCGAGATGTGGCACAAGCGGATGCGGGCGGAGATCGGGATCGGACACCACGACGACCCCGACATTCGCCGACTGTTCGGGCAGAACTATCAGGGATGCCGATACTCGTTCGGGTACCCGGCCTGCCCGGAGATGTCCGATCAGGAGACGTTGTTCCGGCTCCTCGAGCCGGAACGCATCGGCTGCCGTCTCACGGAGAACTGGCAGATCGATCCCGAACAGTCGACCAGCGCGCTCGTGGTGCATCACCCGGACGCGGTCTACTTCAGCGCCTGAGTCGCGCCCGGAATGCCGGATGTCGGAACCGGCGATCCGATGCCGGGGCCTCCCGGATCCGGCTAGACTCCGCGTTCAAGAGGGGCGACGCACGAATGAACGCGAACGTGATCAAAGTGCTTCTCGTGGACGATCAGGCGATCGTCATCGAGGGGATGCGCCGGATGCTCGCGTCCCGGCCCGAATTCGAATTCGACGCGGAGCAGGATCCGGCGGCCGCGGTCGAATCCGCACGGCGATTCGAACCGGACGTCATCCTCCAGGACCTGGTGATGCCCGAGGTCGATGGCTTCGATCTTCTTCGCGCCTATCGACGAACCGCCGGGCTCGCCGATGTGCCGGTGATCGTCCTCTCCAGCCGTGAGGAGGGCGCGACCAAGGCCGAAGCGTTCGAACGAGGCGCGGACGACTATCTCGTCAAGATGCCCGACGCGGTGGAACTCTTCGCTCGGATCAGGATTCACGTGGAACGACGTCGGGCGAATCTGGAGCAGCGTCGGGCCCGCCGCAGGCTCGAGGAGGCGAATCGCGACATCGCGAGGCTCAACGAGCAGATCGAGACCGAGAAGGAGTCCCTCGAACTCGAGGCGCAGCGGGATCGGGCGCGACTCGCGGCGATCACCACGCTCGGCGCCGATCTCAATCGATATCAGGACTTCGAACTCCTGCTCGATCGAATCCTGCTCGAGGCGAGGAAGTGCTGCGATGCGGAAGCGGGCGCGATCTTCACGATCGCCGGCGAGCATTTGGAGTGCAATCACATCCAGAACGAGAAGGTGGAGAGCCGCGGGGACCACTTCTTCACGCATCGAATGAGCCGGCCGCTCAGTCTGGAGAGCGTCGCGGGCACGGTCGCCCTGACCGGCCGGGTGATCCGGGTGGAGGATGCCTACTCGATCCCACCGGAACTGGACTGTTCCTACGACACCGGGCGTGATCTGGCCTCCGGCTACCGCACCAAGGCGCTGCTGAGTCTTCCGTTGCGGACCCGCGACGGAAAGATTCGAGGCGTCCTGCAACTCGCGAATCCGGGAGGCGAGGAGGCGGGGCTTGCCTTCACCGACGAGGACCAGCAGATCATCGAGCACTTCGCGGGCCTCGCGACGGTGGCGATCGAGCGGACCGCGATGACCCGGGCGCTGGTGATGCGGATGATCGCGATGGCCGAGGTCCGTGATCCGACCGAGACCGGAACCCACGTCCAGCGGGTCGCGGGATACTCGACGGTCCTCTACGACGCCTGGGCCCGTCGACACGGGGTTTCGGATGTCGATCGGGAGAAGAATCGCGACCGGCTGCGGACCGCGGCGATGCTCCACGACGTGGGGAAGGTGGGGATCCCCGATGCGATCCTGAAGAAGCCGGGCCGACTGGACGACGCGGAGTTCGCCCACATGCAGCGACACGCGCTGATCGGGGCCAGGCTGTTCCGAGGCATGCGGACCGATTTCGATGATGTGGCCCGGGAGGTCGCGTTGCATCATCACGAGCGATGGGATGGAACGGGCTATCCCGGCCCCATCGCGCCCGATGCCGAACTCGAACTTTCGGACATCCCGACCAGAAAGGGATTGAAGGGCGGGGAGATCCCGCTCTTCGCGCGGATCGTCGGGCTTGCCGACGTGTATGACGCCCTCTCGACGGCTCGAGCGTACAAGGCGTCATGGCCCGAGGAACGGGTGCTCGAGGTGATTCGCGAGGAATCCGGAGGGCACTTCGATCCGGAGCTGGTCGAGATCCTGCTGGAGTGCGTCGAGGAGTTTCGCGAGGTCCACGCGCGGTATCCGGGCTGAGATCGGACGCGGCCGGATCGAAGCAAGGGGGGTGGGAACATACCCCATGGCCCGCCGTCTCCCACGCCGGGATCCCCGGTTGTTCGGTCGAGATCCGGTTTCGATCGGTTCGTGACGACCTCTCGTGTGGCCTGATTCGTATCAGGTGATCACAAGGGAGGCATACTCATGAACGACGACACCACACCACGACACCCCGATTCCAGCGACGACTCGTACCGGTACCAGGACGACCACGCGTCCTCCGGCGGGGCGGATCTCGCACCGGAACTTCCGTTCGGCATGTCGGGCATCACCGGCCTGCTCCAACGGCTCGCGACGGGCGTCGAAGAGGATCGCTGGTCGCCGGAAAAGCAGCGCATGGTCGCTCGGTACCTGCTCGATCTCTCCAAGGACTACTGGATGAACGGCGACGAAGTCGCCTTCTGCCGGCAGCTCGCGGCGGCCTGAAGGCTTTCGGGAAATCCTGCTCCCGTCCCGTCATCACGACTGGACGACCACCGCCGACGTCTCCGGGCGTCGGCGGTGACGTTTTGCAGGATGGGCCGGACTCGGCGGGCGATCAGCGATCGATGCGAGGGGGCGACGACTTCATCGCCTCGACCCGCTCGATGTTCTCGTTCGCCGCCGCGGCGAGTCGACGCCATTCGGGGAGGAAACCGGAGAGGGGGACGAGCGTGGATCGAGCGACCCCGATCGCACTGGCATGGCGTGCGACATCCTCCGGCAGCGGCGTCATCGCCTCGAAGGCCGCCAACGCGGCCCGCCCGCGTTCCTCCAGCGCGATGAGTTCCCGCGTGGTGTTCGCCACGCCCTTCCAACGACGGATGCACTGGTCGCACGCCACGGTCCAGTTCTCGAGGCCCGCGTCCGAGAGGCGCCAGCCATCCTTGCCGAGCGACATCGGATACCGATCTCGCTTGTCGGGCCGATCGGGTGCGGACAGTCTGGCGCGTTCGACGGTCCAGGGGAGGCTGGCGGTGAGGGAGCCGATCGCATCGACGACCGTGAAGATCATGTCCGCCTGCCGCGAGAGTCCGCCGCGACGTGCGAAACGGTCGTCCGCGTCCGAACCGATCAGGACGACGCCGGTGTCCGCCTGCGCTTCGACGGCGTCGACGCCGAGGGCGATTCGCAGCGGTTCGAGTCCGACCGAGAGGCCGGTGGCCAGATCGGTCGCGGCGAGTTGACCTGCCCGGATCCCCGGGCCCTGTTCACCGGTTCGGATGACGGACGTCGCTTCGGCGGTGGGCCCGTCGAGGCTTTCGAGGAGATCGGTTCGAACGTCGCCGTCCGACGAAACGCGAATCCCGAGCTGCCATGGGAAGACCAGTGCATCAAGAAGGGCGGCGCGTCCGTCTCTCGAGTCCTCCGAGATCGTCGGGGGCATCGACCGTCGGCCCGCGGCACGAAGGGCGTTCAGTTCCGCCCGGACCGACTCCGCATCACCGCCCCAGGTCGGCAGGGTGCGGATCGCGGGTCGGTCGGATCCGAGAGGACGCATCACCACGATCCCGCGTTCGTCTCGTTCCTGGATCTCGATCTCGTCGAGCACCAGCCATTCCTCGCAGGCGAAGAGGGGCAGGATCGCGGCGCCTCCCGCGGTGCGGATCAGGGCGATGGTTCGAAGATCGTCGGCGGCCAGTCGAATCGCGGTTGCG
>JAACEA010000258.1 GCA_009936695.1 Planctomycetia bacterium | reverse complement strand
TGGAGAGGGCGCCGCGATCAGACGGTCCGCGGGCGACGAAGGCCGCCGATCGGATCGTCGTTCCGGCGACCGCACCACCAGATCATTCCGAGACCGATCGCGATCATCACGGCGCTGAGGCCCGCTGCGGGCCAGATGCTGGAGACGCCCCAGTTCGTCAGGTACTGGGCCCGGAACTGTTCGGACGCGATCCGCATCACGCCGTACCCGATCATGAACCAGCCACCGATGATCCCGGGCTTGCGCGGTTTCCACCACACGATCGCGAGCAGCGCAAAGAGCAGGAGACCGTCGGTGCAGGCCTGAAACAACTGGCTGGGGTAGTACGCGGTCAGATACGGGGCGATCGCCTCCGAGACATCGGACCGACCGGCATAGACCGCATCGCGAAGGGCCTGTCGTCCCCACTCGCCGTTCGGGTTGGAAACCATCGTCGCGAGTCCGTCGACGTTCGCGCCGTTCTGGAATTCCTCCGGGTCGAGCATCTCGTCGGGATACTTGACGGCCCACCATGGCGCATCGGCCTGGCGCTCGGCGGAGAGGGGTCGACCCCAGAGTTCACCGTTCACGAAATTGGCGAGTCGTCCGAGTCCGAGTCCGATCGGGGCGCAGAACGCGACGCAGTCGACCAGATGCCACGGCGTGATCCGATTGCGAAGTCCATAGAGGATGCAGGCGGCCATCACGCCCAGGATCCCGCCATGACTCGCCATGCCACCCTTGTGGATCTCGAGCACGCCCCAGAACGGGAACGAGCCGGAGAACGTCCACAGCAGATCGATCGAATAGAAGAAGACGTAGCCGAGGCGACCGCCGACGAGCACGCCGACGACCATCCAGGTCATGAAGTCGCCCACCTGCTCCGGCTTCATCAGTCCTCGGCCCGTCTTCGCCATCCATCGAAGGATGAACCAGCCGGCGATGAACCCGGTCAGGTAGGCGAGCCCGTACCAGCGAATCCCGAACCCGTCGCCGAATCGGAGGGCGAACGGGGAGAGATCGTGGACGTAGGCGGCGGCGAAGGTGGGCATGTCGGGCGGCGATTGTACCGGGGAGGATGGTCATTCCGAGCAACCGGCACGCGAACCATGGATACTGCCCACTGACGCCATGCACGAGACCGCCGACCAAATCGTCCAACACCTCTTCGACCTCTACGGTCCGATCGCGGTGTTCGGGTTACTGGTGATCGCCGGCGTGGGACTGCACCTTCCGGAGGACCTGATCGTGATCCCCGCCGGATGGGAGATCGCGGCCGGAAAGTTCCCGATGTTCTGGACGGTGCTCGCCGCCTACCTCGGCGTCACCGGCGGTGACACCCTGTGGTTCCTGGTCTGCCGAAAGTTCGGCGGCCGGCTGGTCGGCACGCACTGGTTTCGAAAGCAGGCGCATCCGAAACGCATTCTCCAGGTCAAGGCGCTCTACGACCGTCACGGCACGTGGGTGTTGCTCGCATCGCGGTTCATTCCGGGATCGCGGACGGTGGGCGTCGCGGTCGGCGGGCTCGTGCATCTCTCCTGGGGCGTCTTCCTGCTCGTGGAACTGTCGACCGCGATCCTGAGCGTGGGGTTCCAGCTCGGCCTCGGCTACGCGGCACAACGGGGGCTCTCCACCAGTGGTCCCCTGCACTGGGTCACCATCGGCGTCGGGGCCCTGCTGGTGGGCACCATTCTGGTGATGATCATCGTGTGGTGGCGACGGTCCAAGTCGGGCCGTGTCCACATCCCCCGCGCCCGCGCATCGTGGCTGCGTGAACAACGGACCGGTGCTCCGGCTTCGGAGTGACGCGGACCGAATCGCGGATCAGGCGATCCAGTCGTACATCACCTTGCCGTGGACGTCGGTGAGTCGCATGTCCCGCCCGCCGAAGCGAAGCGTGAGCCGCTCGTGATCGATGCCCATGAGATGGAGCATCGTCGCGTGGAGATCGTGGATCTCGACCGGATTCTCGACTGCGCGATATCCGTACTCGTCGGTCGCGCCGTAGGTCCGGCCCCCGTCGATCCCCCCGCCCGCGAGCCACATGCTGAACCCGTGCTGGTTGTGATCGCGTCCGTCGGAACCCTGGCTGAACGGCGTCCGGCCGAACTCGGCGCCCCAGATCACCAGCGTCGAATCGAGCAATCCCCGCTGCTTGAGGTCCGCGAGCAGGGCCGCGATCGGCTGGTCGACGGCCCGGGCGTTGTTCTCGTG
>JAACEA010000257.1 GCA_009936695.1 Planctomycetia bacterium | reverse complement strand
GGTGGCCGAGCGGCTGAAGGCACCGGTTTGCTAAACCGGCGTACCGCGTCAGCGGTACCGCGGGTTCGAATCCCGCCCTGTCCGTTCCCCGAATCCCCACGAAGGCACCGGTCCGTCCGACCGGGGCCTTCGTCATGGACCAGACACGAAGTGCGGGGTCGCCGATCGGAGATGACGGGGCCGGCCGTCTCGTCAGGCGTCCTTCCCGTTCGCGGAGGCCTGCACCGGCCCGAACACCGCCGGGTCGACGTCGAGTCGCCTCGCCTCGGGGTTGGGTTCCTGGAAGTCGCTCTCGCCCTGATAGACACGGAGGCCGAATGCCGGCAGCGTGCCGAGCAGCTGGTCGAAGATCGTCGACTGGACCTCTTCAAACGCCGCCCAGGCGGTGTCGTCGACGAAACAGTAGAGCTCGAGCGGAAGGCCCTCCGCGGTGGGCTGGAGCTGGCGGACCAGCATCGTGAAGCCCTGCTGATGGATCTTCGGATGCGCCTGGAGGTACGCAAGGATGTAGTGACGAAAGAGCCCGCTGTTCGTCGTCCGATCCCCTCCGGCCCTCGAAGCGAGTTCGGCTCGATCGAGCTCGATCGCCCGGCTCACCAGCGGGATTCCCTCGAGACGATCCAGTTCGGCGGACGCGAGCGGGCGGATGGTTCGCTGGTCGAGCATGATCGATCGCTTGATCCGTCGCCCCCCCGCCTTGTACATCCCGCGGTAATTGACGAACGCCTCCTGGACGAGGAGGTAGGTCGGGAGCACGGTGATCGTCTTGTCGAAGTTCTGGACCTTGACCACGTTCAGGGAGATCTCGATCACGTAGCCGTCGGCGCTGCTCGACGGGACATGGATCCAGTCGCCCACCCGGACGAGATCGCCCGTGGTCACCACGATGTTCGCGAACATCGAGAGGAGCGTGTCACGGAACACGATGAGGAGGATCGCCGACGCGGCTCCGATTCCCGTCAGGAAGTAGAGCGGCGATATGTCGAGAATCACCGAGACCATGATGACCAGCGCGGTGCCGTAGGCGAGAAACGCGCCGACCGAGACATAGCCCATCAGCGCGCCGGGGCGGTCGACCGAGGGGAGACGCGAGTACACGATGTCGAGAAATCGCCCCGCCCGGACGAGCAACTGGGCGCAGAAGAAGACGAACATCGCGTCCACCACCCGGGTCGCTCCCTCTTCGTAGGCCGCCCCCACCTTCGGAAGGAGATCGACGACCACCCCGATGCACAGGATCGAGAGCATCGTGGCGATGCTCGACAGGACTCCGGTGTCGATCAGGTCCTGGGGCTTCAACCACTTCGACCGACTGAACAGACGATTGCTGACGAGCGGGCGGATCACCAGGAACCGGAAGACCAGATGCAGGACCCAGAGGAGCAGCAGCAGCGCCACCGTGACCACCCCGATGTACAGGAAGGGCGTGCCCTCGAGCGGTTTGAGCCATTCGCCCAGGGTCTCTTGAACGACCTCGGCCGAGTCGCCGAACGCGCCTTCGACCTTGTCCGGAATCGTCTTGTCGTCTTCGCTCGCCATCGCTTCTCCTCGGGATCGATCATCGCGTCATGAAAAGGTACCGCCTCGCCCACCTCGCGGCCCGCCCGAGATCCACTCTTTGGATGAATCAGGCGGCGGCCGTCGAATCCCACGCGCTCGAGCCCTGGATCGCCCCTATCGAATCCGGTAGGACGCAGGCCACCAGTCGGGCCGCTCCAGACCGAATCGTGACCGAAGCACCGATTCCGTCGTGTCCAGCGTGCTCATCACCCAACCCTGGATCCGGCTGGTGGCCTGCCCCACGCAGTACACGTCGCGACCGGCGATCGGCTGACGGGCCCCGGCGACGATCCTGGAAGGTTCGAACCCCGGTCGCCACATGTTCCATCCGTGACCGACCGCCCCGCCGGCGAACCTGCGGAAGAGGATCTCCGACGGCTTTGGAATCTCGATTCCGTGCATCTGTCGAAGCTGGCGATGGATCGTCGCTCCGGCGAGCGAGTCACCGGCTCCGCGGTGGCCCGATGCGGGCAGCAACGGCGACCAGAAGCCCGAGTCGTACCCGCCGGCGACGTAGGGGCTCAGGGTGAGGCCACGACCGCTGGGATCACCCAGATAGAACACCTGTCGAATGGGGAGATCCGTGATCGAGCGGCCCGATGGGATGTCCATCGACTTCCACCACTGGTTCGGGAAGTTGACGTAGATCTTGGTGGCGGGCACCGGAAGCATCGCGGTGCACATCGCGGTGAGCGGATTGCTTCCTCGAAGCGGACAATCGTCGGGCAGCAGGTCGTAGGCCGACATCGGGAGCGTCACGACGACCTTCCTGGCCTTCCGGACCGATGTCCGCCCGTCCGCGCCCCGGAACGTCACCGCGGTCAGCTCGCCGTCGAACCGGAGATCGACCATCTCGGATTTCATCCGAAATTCGACGCCCTGCTTTCGGGCCCGCTCGGCCAGTCCGAGCGGCACCTGCTGGTATCCGCCACGCACGTGGCGGTAGCCCCCGATGAAGAGGTCCAGCATCGCCTCCTTCAGGAAGATCGCGGCACTGGTGTTGGGCCTTCCGTATCCCATCGCGAACACGAGCATCCGGGCCGCTTCGTGGCCGAGGATGTCCTCGAAGACCCACTCGTACGGCAGATCGCGGAGGAGGTGCCCTTGATACCGCAGGTCGTCGACGATGACGTGGACTTCCTCCCGTGACCAGTCGGCGCGCCCGGTCGCCTTCTTCACGACGATGTCGAAGAGTTCCGAGACCGTCCGACCACGAAGGTCCTTGCGGACCTGGAACCCGGAGCTCGGCCCGGCGACCAGTTTCGAAGCCCGCGTTCGGATGCCTCGGGCGTAGTACAGGTCCCTCGGCGTGGTGGCCGGATAGGGATCGACGGACAATCCCAGCGCCGCGACCAGCCCGAGGAGCGGCGTCTGGTCGTCCGCGATCCGCATCCCACCGAGTTCGGCGACCTGGCTCGTCATGCCTTCGGGCTTGACCGACCACAGGCGTCCCCCGATCCGATCCCCTCGCTCGTGCAACTCGATTCGACGCTCCGGCGACGCCTCCGCGAGCCGCGATGCGACATAGCACCCCGACACCCCACCACCCACCACCAGCACGTCGAGCGTCTCTCGATCGACATGAACCCGGCGTGGAACCACGGCGGGCAGCACGCTCATCGAAATCCCCCCCGCGAGAACCTCGCGTCGCGTCAGTCCCTCCGAGCCTCGACGGTCGCCGGTCTCTCCACCCTTGATCTTCGACATCGATGCTCCCTTCGTCGCCGCACGCGATCAGGGGTTCGAAACCCGAGCGTGTGACTCGATCATGGACAACCCGGGTCGAGCGCCCACCAGGCGTTCCCCTCCGGATCGTTGAAGCGACGAAGTCGAAACCTCGGGCGACCGGGGATTCGAGTCTAGTTGTTTCGGCGGATGGCGGTGGTCGGACCGGTCAACCAGACTCCGGGACGATCTCCCGCGATCGCTCGAGCCGTCCCCGAAGCCGCCTTCGCAACACGGTCGCCAGGCTCTCCGGTTCGAGGAACGCCACCGGCGGCCGGAAGTAGACCTCGACCTCCGCCCCTTCCGTCGCCTCGACCGTCCCGCCCGCCCCGTCGGGCGCGATCATCCGGACCGAACCCTGCACACCCTCGAGCGCCGCCTGCAGTTCCGCGGGCGCCGCGGTGCGGAAGATGACGTCCCGGTCCTTGACGAAGAGGGACTTCACACCGAGAAGCGCCGACGCCAGACGGATCTCCGCCACCTCGACGTGACGACGGGTCGCGGTCGGGATCTCGCCGTAGGCGTTCTCCAGATCGCTCACCACGGCGTCGAGCGACTCGAGGCGATCCGCCTCGCCGATCTTCCGGTATGCCTCCATGCGACGCTGGTCGTTGGGGATGTAGCCCTTGGGAATTGACCCTTCGAGACCGATGTCGATCGTGGTGTCCCCCGCCACCACGCGACGATCCTGCTTGATGTCGCGAACCGCGTCCTCCAGCATCCGGCAGTACATGTCGTAGCCGACCGACGCGATGTGACCGCTCTGCTCGGCCCCGAGCAGATTGCCCGCGCCGCGGATCTCGAGATCACGCATGGCGATCCGGAAGCCCGCTCCGAGCATCGAGTAGTCCTCGATCGCCTTCAATCGCCGGAGCGCATCTTCGGTCATTCGGCGCTCCGCCGGAAGGAGCAGGTAGCAGTAGGCGCGATGCCGACTGCGGCCGACCCGGCCGCGGAGCTGGTGGAGCTGGGCGAGACCGAACCGGTTCGCGTCGTGCACGAACATGGTGTTCGCACTGGGAATGTCCATCCCGCTCTCGATGATCGTGGTGCTCACCAGAATGTCCGCCTCGCGGCGGATGAAGGCGAGCATCACCCTTTCGAGTTCGCCGTCGGTCATCCGACCGTGACCGACGAGGACGCGGGCGTCGGGCGCGAGCTTCCGGATCTCGTCGGCGAAGGACTCGATGTCGTGAACCCGGTTGTGGACGAAGAAGATCTGCCCCTCCCGGGCGAGTTCGCGTCGGATCGCCTGGGACAGCCGGCGTTCGTTCCACGGGATCACCTCGGTGACGATCGCCCGCCGATCGAGCGGCGGCGTGGTGAGGCTCGAGATGTCCCGGAGTCCGAGCATCGCCATGTGCAGCGTGCGCGGAATCGGGGTGGCGCTCAGGGTGAGGACGTCCGCCACGGTCCGCGCCGCCAGCAACCGCTGCTTGTGTTCGACGCCGAACCGCTGCTCCTCGTCGATCACGATGAGCCCCAGGTCCTTGAACCAGACGTCCTTCGAGAGGAGGCGGTGCGTGCCGATCACGATGTCGATGCGGCCCGCCTTGAGATCGGCGAGCAGCTTCTTCTCCTCGGCCCCGCTCTTGAAGCGACTGATCGACTCGATTCGGAACGGATACGCCTTGAACCGGCTTCGGAAGGTCCGCTCGTGCTGCTCCGCGAGCACCGTGGTCGGGACCAGGACCGCCACCTGCTTCCCGAACTCGGCGGCCTTGAAGGCGGCCCGGATCGCGACCTCGGTCTTGCCGAAGCCGACGTCTCCGCAGATGAGCCGGTCCATCGGCATGCTGGACGCCATGTCCCGCTTGATCGCGGCGATCGCGGTGACCTGATCCTCGGTCTCCTCGTACGGGAACTCGGCTTCGAACTCACGCTGCCAGTCGGTATCCGCGGGGAACCGTATCCCCGGGGTCGCGGATCGCGCCGCCTGTACCCGGAGCATCTCCCCCGCCAGATCGCGAACCGCGTCCTCGACCTGGGCCATCTGACGCTTCCACCGCTTTCCACCCAGCAGTGAGAGCGGCGGCGCGGTCGCGCTGCCCGCCCCGATGTACTTCTGGACGAGTTCGATCCGGCTCAGCGGGACATGGAGATGCGAGCCCCCGTCGAATTCGAGCGTCACGACCTCCTGGTCGGGCTGATCCTTCTTCGGGAGACTTCCGAGTCCGATGAAGCGGGCGATTCCGTGGTCGCGGTGCACGACGAGATCGCCCGGCTCGAAGCGCAGGAAGTCCTGTCGGGCCGCACCGGTGCGGATCCGGCTCCCACGACGCCGAACGCCCCAGCGATTGAGCAGTTCGTGGAACGGCACGATCGCGAGCCCGCGCTCCGCATCCTCGTCCCCGGGCCAGATGAAGCCACGATGCACGTGACGTCGCTCGATGCGAACCCGTTCCGCCCCGGGAACCTCGTCCGCGCGTCGACGGTCGATGAGCTCGGTCGCTCGATCCCGCTCGCCGTCGGTGGAGCAGACCAGGGCCACGTCGTGGGTCTCCGCGAGCTGCATCAGTTCATCGATCGCGCCGACCACCTCCTCGGGGAACGGCGGCAGAGGCGAGGGATCGAGATCCACCATCCGTTCCACGGCACCGCTGGCGGAGAACTCGTTCACGTCGAGCATGCAACGGGCGTGATCACGCAGCGCCTTGAGCGTCGCGGGTGGTCCCTCGACGCCGCCGCCCTCCCGCACACGTTCCCAGTATCCGCGGCCCTGTTCGACGATCTCACCGAGCTCGGCGAGCACCACGGTGGTCGTCTTCGGCAGGAAACCCATCAGCGGGACGGTGCCCTCGCCGAGCAGTCCATCGGTCCGGCCGATCAACTGGATCGAGTCGACGCGTCGATCGATGGCCTGGGACGCGGGGTCGATCTCGTTGATCCGCTCGATCTCGTCACCGAAGAGATCCAACCGGACCGGCAGCCCACCGCCCGGGGGGAAGAGATCGAGCAGTCCGCCCCGGACGGCGAATTCGCCCGGCGTCTCGACCACGTCGGTCCGTGCCCAACCCGCTTCGGTGAGCCACGCCGAGAATTCGGCGAGATCGAGGGACTCGCCCGGGCGGATCACCCGCAACCGGTCGGGCAGATCCAACGCCGCGGGAACGCCCTGCATGAGACCCGGGAAGGGTGCGACGATGATGGCCGGCGGTTCCTCCTCGATGATCCGACGGAGCAGCCCGAGTCGGGCTCCCACGAGGTCGAGGGAGGCGTCGCTCTCCCCCGGCATCACCTCGAGCGCGGGAAACGCCGTGGCGTCGAACCCCAGATCGAGCAGCTCGTCGACCGCCTCCTCGGCGTCATCGAGATGTGGCACCACCAGCAGCACGGGCCCGGGCGCCGAACGCGACACGACACCGGCGAGAAGGGTGGTGCTGCTTCCCGCGGCGCCGCGGGCGGACACGTCGCCGCCGAGTCCGATCAACTCGCCGAGCGCCGACAGCGACGGCGCCGCGGCCATTCGATCGAACCACCACGCGTCCGTCGGGACCTCGCTGGAATCGGTGGAGCCCCTGGGGCTGGTCATGGCGATCCCTCACCACGCGGCACGGCGGGGTGGACGAGCATCGGCGCCGCGCGTCGTGCGGTGACGGGGCCGACACCGGGAACCGCTTCGAGATCCCAGGGTCCCCCGCCGTCGAATCCTCCCGCGCGTCGGTGAAGCTCGAGACGACGCCCGATCGCCGGCCCGATCCCCGGGACGAGCGTCCAGGTCGCGGCGGAGGCCGTCCGAGGATCGATTCGCACGAATCTCGTCCGGTCCAGGGCCGTCTCCGCGGGCCGGGTGGTCGAGGATGTCCCGTATCTCAACGGTAGCGACAGCAGCGCCATCAGTCCGACCACGGACACGAGACGAAGGGCGGATTTGGCGTCTTTCATGGCCCGGGCGTCGTGATCGACCGGATCACGCATCCGAACGGTCCGAGCCGTCGCCGGTCTGCGCGGGTGGATGCGCGCCGGGCGGCACCCACGGCCCGAGCGGTCGCCGAAGACGCCGTCGCATCGAGACCAGACGCGCAAACGCAGGACGCGGCGTTCCGTCCTCTTCCACGATTCCGAACCCCGACTCCCCACCGGGATCGGGGGTCGCATTGTCGGTGTGGGCCGACCAGCAGATCGCCTCGACATAGGGCTTCGAGAGCGCCATCGGGATCACCTTCGCCGCCCATGAGGCCTGACGCTCGGGCGTCCAGGCCTCACCCCATCGCCCCGCGCCTTCGCCGAGATTGCGGCAGGGCGCCCCGCACGCGGAAAGGAGCAGCGGGTGCTCGTCGCCGAAGAATCGGTCGAGCGAGTCACTCAACGTCATCAGATCGCGACTGCGGGTTCCAGGCTCGGTTCCACCCACGATCAGTCGGGCACCGATGCTGTCGAATCGGAGCCCCTCCGCGCCGAGCCGTTCGAGGAACTCGAACGCCCCGATCGAACCGCTCACCCGGGCGGTGGTGTCGCCGAAGAGGTCGTGGACCTCGATCATGCGACGTGCGGTGCGCTTGTGACGCCGAATGAGCAGCTCCGCGGTCCGGATCGCGTCGATGACCTCGCTGATCGGGCGCGGACCGCCGCGACAGAGGTGGAGTCCTGCGGAGATCTTCCACATCGCGACGTGCTTGATGTACCGGGCGACGACCTGCTCGAGGTAGTCGTAGAGCGGATCCCGCAGCGAGGCGTAGTCGAACCGAAAGACCTCCGCCCAGTCCGGCAGCGCGCCCGGCGCGAAATCGACGAGCGGGCCGGCGATGATCGGCTTGCCCGTCTCGTGCGCCCAACTCAGCCACCGATCGAGGGCGGAGAAGTCGTACTTCCCGCGCTTCACCTCGATCTCCCGCCACCGCATGGGCACGGTCACGAGGTCGAAGGCCTCGAGCGTCGGACCGATCAGGGCGGGGTCGGTCCGGGGATCGATGATCGTCCCGAGGGTCGTCGAGGAGGCGGTCTTCTTCCCGTAGCGTCGGTGAAGCAGGATGTCCGCGTGGGCCATCGCGAGTTCGTCGGTCGCCTGCATCCCGAGATCGATCGCGCTGGCGGCGAGCAGGCCCTCGGCATCGAAATCCGAGGCGACGAGGGCTTCGGTGAACGCGTCCCGAGCCCGCTCGAAGTGTTCGGCCGCGAACGGTGCGAAGCCCGGGTTGAACATCAACCAGTCCTCGCACTTGTGGATGTAGGTCTTCATCCGGTGCCTGGCGAGCTCGAGTGCGAGGTCGTAGGGCTTCTCACGGGGTGGAAGCAGGCAGGTCTGGAGAATCAGGTCGCCGGCCCGGCCGATGTCCGCCTGGATGCGGAAGGCCGCGTCGGGGACGTCCTTGGTGCGGATGTGGAAGGTGCCACCCTGATCTTCGGCCTCGAACCGGATGTCCGCCCGCATACTGGCGTCCCCGGGCCCGAGCATGCGTGCTCCGACCGGTGGACGACCAACGCGGATCCCGGTCCGCTCGTCAAGCTTGAATCGGAACTCCGCCACGCCGACTCCATGAGAAAAGGTGACGGATCTGTCACCCGGGCCGAAGTGTACCGGACACCGGGCTCCGGCTCCGGATTCCAGCGAAACTCCCGATCGGGATCTCGCGTCGCTTCGACCCCGGCGGAGCGGACGGGCGTAGAATCCCGACATGCCAGAGGCCTCCGCTCCCGTCTTTTCGACTGATCTTCCGTTGCCGGATCGCCGTCAGGGAAAGGTGCGCGACGTCTACCGGGTCCCGGTCGAGACCGGCCCCGATCAGGTCCTGATCGTCGCCACCGATCGACTCAGCGCGTTCGACGTGGTTCTCCCCACGCCGATCCCAGGGAAGGGACGGCTCCTCACGGAGGTGAGCCTCGGCTGGTTCGACTTCATCCGCGAACTCGAGTTGGTCGGCGATCACCTCATCTCCAGCGAACCGGCCGACGTCCCCGGACTCTCCCCCGCCGACCGCGAGATGCTCGAAGGCCGAATGATGCTGTGCCGGGCGGTCGAGGTGGTCCCCATCGAATGCGTCGCCCGCGGATACCTCGCCGG
>JAACEA010000256.1 GCA_009936695.1 Planctomycetia bacterium | reverse complement strand
TGTTCTTAATGTTCCGTCAAAAACAATAAAAACATTTTGTTATCCATATAAAGCATTTTCACTAATTTTTTTTAGACCCTCCCTTAAAAGATGAAGCATTGCTGATTTAGGGTATTTTAAAAAGACTCAAGAATGTATGTTTTATCAAGCAGAGACCAACGCGAAGACCAGAAGGACGACTCCGACCGCGTGTTCGGACCACGCCAGCAACGGCCCGCCGATTCCGATCCCGAACAGGATCGCGATGTTCGTGCTCAGATTGACGATGCCGTTGGCCTCGTTCAACCGGGCATCGCCGACGATCTCCCGGATCGAGCCGTACTTCGACGGGCTGAAGAACGCGGACTCGGAGGCGAGCATCGTGTACGCGACGAGGACGGTCCACGGACTGTCGATCCAGAAACCGTACAACGCGAGCCCCGCGATCGGAACCTCGGCCAATCGGGTGGCCGTGATGATCCGGCTCTTCGAGCATCGATCCGCGAGTTGCCCCGCGAAGCCCAGGAGCAGCACGAACGGAACCGTGAGCAGGAGGCTCACGATGCCCGTCCCGCCTTCACCAAGCGTGTCGAACCACTTCTGCCCCTTCGCGAACTGCAGCAGAAGAACCGTCTTCAGGATGTTGTCGTTGGTGGCGCCGGCGAACTGCGTGAGCACCAGCCCGATGAAGTTCCGATTCCACAGGCCGTTTCGTGCGACCGACGCGACGCCTTCGGATTGTTCGAGCTCTGGCGGCGACATCGAGGAAAGGCTACCACTCCGGCGGAAGAATCGTCGGACTCGACTTCAGCGACCGGGGAATTCTTCACCCGATGTTCGAAGAACGAGATGAGCATGATCGAACGATGGCGAGGTGTTCGAGAACTCGACGAGCAGCACTGGTGAATCGATCCGCCAGTAGTGCGGCCCCGAGCGGGTCCCCGCCCCCGCCCATCCGAAATCGATCCTCGCCGGATCCTGCGATCGCCATCGCTCGCGAAGATGACCGGTCGCGTCCTCCGGCCAGAAGTCGAGCAATCCGAACACGATGGCCTCGAGGGCGGCTCGCTGCGCCTCGGCGAGCCGATCGCCACGGAGCCCTCTTCCCTCCAGCGGCCGTGCGTCCGGCGCCGTCCCACTTCGGATGTCGCCCGGCGCGGGGCCGATCCCGTTGGCGGTGGCCGCCTGAATCGGATCGAGCGACGCGAGGAACGTCGCCGCCGCCTGATCCTCGACCGCCAGCGGCTCGCCGAACTTCGGATGCCGCGCGGGCGAAGCACCGATGAAGAACGGCGTCACCGCAACGATCCGGTCATCGACCACCGCGGTGTTGAGCACGAGATGATGTCCCTCCAGTCGCCACGCCCAGGCCGACCCGTCGGCCGTCGGATCACCGTGGATCCGGATCCAATACTCACCGGGACCGGTTCGAACCCCGCCACCGCGATCTTCGACCGGCTCGACCCGCAGGATCTCCCGGACGCGGTCGCGTCCCTTCGGACTCAGGGCATGGTCGAGAAAGCGATCGAACGCCGCTCGCGCGGCCTCGTCGAGATCGCCGAGCCGAAGCCCCGTCCGGGGACCCGCCAGATAGGTCCATCGACCTCGATCCGGCGCATTGATCGGTGCGACTGCGACTTCACGCTGTGACTTGGGCAGGGTCTCGATGAAGGCGACCATCGCCCCGCGCATCGTCTTTTCCGGCGGCTCCGCCATCGCGGACCCCGGCCGGGACAGCAGCATCGCGATGAAGACCACGAAGAACATCGAGGTCGCCGAGCCAACCCCTGTGACTTCGCGGCGGTCGGTTCGGATCCTGAGGTCGTCGATCGGCATGCGCTGCTCCGAATCAAGGGGTGGGTTCAAGCCTAACGAACCGGGGCCCGTTCTGGAGCACGCCCCGCGGGACTGGCATCCGCGGACGGAACCGACGACGATGCCGGGATGGAACCGATTTCGAGCATCGATGCGATCCGGGCCGCCTGGCGCCCCTTGAACGAGGCGCATCGTGATGGCCGTCGATTTTCCGACGGGGTCCACCTCCGACTCTATCGATGCCTCTCGTGGGCGGACCGGGCCACGGCCGCGGAAGCCTCCGAGGATCCGGATCTGGCGTTCGTGCTCCGAATGATCGCGTTCAACGCACTGTGGGGACAGGTCCACGTCGACGGCGGTCGCAACCTGCCCCAGAGCGAAGCCTGGCGTCAGTTTCTCGTCGATCTGGCAGCGCACGATGAAACCCGTCACGACCGGATGCTCCCGGCACTCCGCCGGGATCGAGATCTCCTGATGGAGATCTACGGCAGTCCGTTCTTCCATCGCGACTGGTGGGTGGAGCCCGGCGCCGAACAGCTCGGCTCGCAGACCAAGATCGCGGGACGGATCGACGAGTGGCTCGAACTCGGCCGGATCGAGCATCTCTATCGGGAACTCGTGAACCGGCTGCTCCTGCTTCGAGGCCAGTTGATCCACGGGAACGCCACGCACGGTGGCAAGACCAACCGCTCCACGGTGGAACCGGCGGCGATCCTTCTCGATCGGCTGCTGCGCACGACGCTCGAAGTGCTGGTGCTGGATGGCGGACTCGACGCCGACCTTCGCTGGACGCCGGTGCCGTACCCACCGACCGATGACGCCTGAAGGTGACGCAGCGCCTCAGCGGTCCGTGAGCAGGCCCATCTCGATCATCTGCGCCTCGGCCACCGGAGCCCATCCCCGGTTCGCCGCGGGACTCGCGGGCGAGGGGTGCAGGATCGTCCCCACCCGCATCCCGGCCTCGACTCGGT
>JAACEA010000255.1 GCA_009936695.1 Planctomycetia bacterium | reverse complement strand
GCTGCACCAGTCGGCATTCAGCGAGTTTTCCCACGACGGGGAACCATCTCGTGTCCCGAAACGTCTTATTCGGGACAAGATCCAAGCGCTCCGCCGGAGATCGTTCCGGGATTCCGGAGCGGCGCACGTGTTCAGACCGAGTCCGCACCACCCAAGCCGAAACAGAAAGCACTTCCCCATGTCGATGAGACGCAGACTTCTCACCTCCGCCGCGGTCCTCGCGGGCATGTTCGTCGGTTCTTCCGCGATGGCCCAGACGCTCTCGACCAAGCTGGTCACGTCCGGCCTCACGCGTCCGATCTTCGCGACGCACGCACCGGAAGACCCGACGCGGCTCTTCATCATCGAGAAGCGCGGCGTGATCCGGATCTTCAACCTCGAGACCGGTACGCTCAACAGCGACCAGTTCCTCAACATCGATTCGATCACGACCGGGGGCACCAGCACCAGCAGCGAGCAGGGGCTGCTCGGGCTCGCCTTCCACCCGAACTATCAGGAAAACGGTTACTTCTACGTCTACTACACCGCCACGGCGGGCAGTGGCGACACGTACGTCCGCCGATACAGCCGAGGCAGCGATGCGGATCACGCGACCACCTCGGGCGCGCTCACGCTGCTGACGGTCAACCAGCCCTACTCGAACCACAACGGCGGCATGCTCGCCTTCGGTCCCGACGGCTATCTCTACATCGGTCTCGGTGACGGTGGCGCGGCGGGCGACCCCGGTGACCGCTCGCAGGACGTCACGAACCAGCTGCTCGGCAAGATCCTGCGGATCGACGTCGACGGTGGCACGCCGTACGCGATCCCCGCGGACAACCCGTACGCCTCGGGCGGCGGCGATCCCGAGATCTGGTCGCTCGGTCTCCGAAACCCCTGGCGATTCAGTTTCGACCGCGAAACGGGCGACATGTGGATCGGCGACGTCGGCCAGAACAACCGCGAGGAGATCGACTTCGAGCCCGCCGGCACCGCCGGTGGCCTGAACTACGGCTGGCGATGCAAGGAGGGCAACAGCTGCTACACCAGTTCCTCCGGCTGCTCCTGCTCCTCCCCGTCGCTCGTCGACCCCATCTACACCTACGGCCACAACTCGGCCGGCGGCTACTCGATCACCGGTGGCTACGCGTATCGCGGATGTGCGATTCCCGAACTCCAGGGCACCTACTTCTTCGCCGACTACGCGACCGCGAACTTCTGGTCCGCGACGCCCACCAAGGGTGGCAACTTCAGCGTGCAGAGCCGCACCAGCGAACTTCGATTCTCCAGCGACGGTGGCGGCACGCTCGGCAACATCGCCAGCTTCGGCGAGGACGCGAACGGCGAGATCTACATCTGCTGCCAGTCCCTCGGCCGGATCTACAAGATCATCCCCGCCAGTGGTGAGACCGACTGCGGCCCGCCGCCCTGCCCCGGCGACTTCAACGGCGACGATCAGGTCGACGGCGTGGACGTCGGCTTCTTCCTCTCGCAGTGGGGACAGCCTGGAGGCCCGGCCGATCTGAACGGCGACGGAATCGTCAATGGCGCCGATGCAGGCATCCTGTTCTCCTGCTGGACCGGCTGATCGGACTTCAAGACACGTGATCTCGAGCGGGCCCGGTCATCCGACCGGGCCCGTTTCTTGTGCTCCGGGTGGGTGGTCGGCCAAGGATCTACACTGTGAGAATGCCTCGAACACGAACGATCGTCACGACCACGCTCGGGCTGCTTCTCGCCACGCTTCCGCTCGTCGGATGCGGTGACGCCTCGGAGACGCCGGCGACGGCTCCGGCCGCCGCGGAGCAGGTCGCTGGTGGGAACCCGCCTGCCGCGTCGGTGCCCTCGTCGACCGGGGCTTCGGCCGCGGCGTCCTCCAGTGCGGTGGGCTCGGAGGACCTCCTGGTGCCGGGCGGATACATCCGCGTGGTCCCGTCGGCCTTCGAACTCGGTGCGGTCGCGCCGGGCAGCGTGCATCCGATGACCTTCTCGATCTCGAACATGGGGACGGAGGAGGTCGTGATCATCTCGGCACAGCCCAGTTGCGTCTGCACGACGCTGACGAATCTCGCGGGTGCCAGGATTCCCCCCGGCGGCTCCATCGAGATGGCGGCGTCACTGGACGCGCCGAAACAGCCCGGTGAGAAGGAGGCGAAGGTCTTCCTGCGGGTGCAGGGCGCCGACCGTCCGGCGACGGTGCGGATCAAGGGCATGGTCACCCTGCCGATCCAGCCGACACCGCCGTACGCGGAGGCGCTCAAGGGTGTCACCTCGGGCGTGATCGATCTCGCGTCGACCGACGGCCGTCCCTTCTCGGTGCTCGCCTCGAACGGGAGGCCGCCGATGTTCGTGGGTTTCGATCCCTCGAAGGACGCCCCGCGAGCCGCGTATCGAATCCGATGGTCGATCGAAGGCATGACGCCGTCGGCGATTCCCCGGTGGTGGATCTTCACCACCGACCGGCCGGAATGCGTGCTGGTGCCGTGTCGGGTTCGAAACGAGAACACCGGGGCCCGACGGGACATGGCGCGGATGCAGCGGCACTGGATCATCGAGGATGACTTCGTGGATCTCGGCGAGGGCCGTCTCGGCGTACCGGTCGAGGTGTCATGCGTCATCAAGCACTACAACCCGAGGGGCGGCGGTCGAGTGGAGCAGGCCGACTGGTGGC
>JAACEA010000254.1 GCA_009936695.1 Planctomycetia bacterium | reverse complement strand
TTCCGGATCAGCGCGTTCAACAGCCGCGCCAACGTCGACGAGGTCGTGAATCGCATGCGTGCGATGGTCTGACGCACCGACCCCGCGGGGCCGGACGGAAAGCACGACGGCCCCTCACGCCGCGGTGAGAGGCCGTCGTTTCGATTCCGGTCGGGGAGGTCGCGGTCAGGCGGTGGCATCGACGGCGGCGAAGCCGTGCTCCTGCATCAACCGCTCCATGATCGCCTCCGAGGAGACACCAGGCAGCTTCAGGCCCTGGAGCACGTCGGAAAGGTTCGAAGGAAGCGACTCGTGCCCGAGGCTCGTGAGAATGTCCGCGACCCGTTCGGTCGCGGATGCGGTCCCGAAGGTTCGTGCATCGGTGATCGACGGTGCGGCCTGGATGCGGCTCGCGGCATGGGACTGGTTCGCCTGCTGGATCGGATCCGGATCGAGGATGTCGTTCCATCGCTGCGACAGGCTCGCGAGCGAGGCGTCGGTGCCGTCGTACAACGCCTTGGCGTCCATCGAGACCATCCGACTGAATTCGGATCGATCGAGGAACTCGTTGCCATCGAGATCGAAGAGCCGGGCCATTTCCGTCGGCAGACCGATTTCGTTCAACGCGATGCGGCCGTCTCCCGCACCATCGAATCGGGACATCACCTCGTCGACGATCTGGGAGACGACGTGCTCCGTCTTCATGGGAAGGTCAGGGACGGCGTTCGAAGGCAACTGGGTGCCCTGGGCCTGTTCGAGGAAGAGACCGAGATCGACGCCGTCGACGGTGCCGTCACCGTTGAGGTCGAACGCCGCGTCGTCGGAACCCCAGGCCGACATGAACTGTTCCAGCTGGTTCGGATCGACCGTGGAGTCCATCTGCTGCTCGAGGTACTGCCCGAGATCCTGGCCGTCCACGATGCCGTCGGCATTGAGGTCATAGGCCGGATCCGAGGAACCCCATGCGGCGACGAATCCCTCGACGGAGAGTTCTTGGTTCGTGGGCGGCGAGTCGCCGACGCCACCCTCGAGGTAGACCCCGAGATCGAGCCCGTCGACGATGCCGTCGGCGTTGAGGTCCCAGTCCGGATCGGACGTTCCCCAGGCGCCGAGCAGGGCCTGGAGATCGGCATCACCGGCGTCAGCGGCGCTCTGGACCGAAAGCAGGGTGCCGAGGTCGGTGCCGTCGACCATGCCGGAACCGTCGACGTCCCAGGTCTGGTCGTCGGAACCCCAGGCCGCCATGAAGGCGTCCATGTCCAGCGTCTGGTTGCTTCCCATCGGCGGCGGGTCGGAGGAAGTCGGTGCCGAGGCACGTACCGAGCCTGCATTCGAGGCGGCGTTCGTACGGGCGAGCCCTGCGGGGCCGAGGAGTTCGGGATTGGCGTGGCCGATCTGCATGGGGGAGTCTCCAGAGGGGAATCGTGGAGAAACGAATGCAATGACCATGCCAACGCGTGGAACCTCGATCAGATGATCACCAGACCACCGTCGACCGTCGGCGATCAGGTGATCCGGCACCGTTTGCGCCGATCAAGCACATGAAGAGGCGGATTCTGCGCGACCGGGTTCAATCATTCCAGCCCGGTGTCGGCTTCGGGCGGGGCGGAACCGGGATCATCTCCTCGGATTCGGCCGCATCGCCATCCTGGCGCTCGTCGGGGGGCAGGAAGTCCTTGCAGATCACGAACATCTCGACCGATTCCGACCGACTGGCGACCGGCTTGAAGCCCTTGGCCTTCTGGAACATCCCGTTCGCCCGAACCAGGAGATCGCGATAGGCCTCTCCCTCGAAGACCTTCATCACGAGGTTTCCGCCCGGCCGCAGCCACGCCGGTACGCGATCGAGCAGGTCGTTGCAGAGTCGGATCGAACGATGGTGATCGCCGAAGGGATCGCCGGTGGTGTCCGGGGCCATGTCCGAGAGCACCACGTCGAAGACACCACCACCGAGGGTCTCGAGTTCCATCTCGCGAAGATCGGCTTCGTGCAGGGTGACGTTCTCGGGGAGTCCCTCGGCATCGATCGCCTTGAGATCCACCGCCACCACCGAACCGCGGCGTCCGACCCGCCGGGCCGCGACCTGCGACCAGGAACCCGGCGCCGCCCCGCAATCGAGCACGCGATCCCCGGTCGAGAGAATCTGCTTTCGATCATCGATGTCGGTCAGTTTGAAGGCGGCGCGGGAGCGATAGCCCTCACGCTTGGCCTGACGAAACCAATGGTCCTTCACGTCTCGCAAGAAGTGTTCCGAATCGCGTCGCCGGGGGCGAGCGCCGTCTCATTCCATGATGATCGGGCCGACGCCCGTCGGGAACTCGGTGACCGCGACGCGAATGTCGCCGTAGGTCGTCCGGACGAGCACCGGATTGAGGCCACCCCCCACGTCCGCGACGAAGGTCGCTGGATCGTTGTCGGGCGACGTGCTCACCACCCGGGCCTCGGTGAAGCGGTTGTAGACGAGACCGCCGATCGATCGCAGATCATAGATGCCGGTCGAGCCCTTCGGCGCCCGGTAGTCGACGTCCCCCTCCTTGGTGACGAGGATGATCGGCTCGTTCATCGGATGATCCGTGATGACCCGGATGTCGCCGTGGGTGGTCTCGACGTCGACGCCACCCTTGTTGTTCTTGACCCAGACCCGCCCATGATCGGTGCGGACCCGAACCGAACCGAGATCCGCGGTGCGGATCCGGAAGTCGACGCCCTGGAAGTGTTCCTCGAGATCGTCGCTGGTCGCGACCACTCGGACCGTCTCCCGGTTCAATTCGCCGGGAATGAGCTCGACGACGTAGTCCATCTCGTCGAGCGACGCTTCCGCTTCGTCGCGTCGAAGATGGCCGTGATTGGCGTGCCGAACCGGCTCGATGATCGTGTTCTTGAGCCCGGGCACCGCCTCCACGAGCACCGTTCCACCGAAGGACTCGATGTCGATGTCGACGGGGCCGTCCGTCGCGACCACGATCTGGGGATCATCAATCGCCATCTGCCCGTAGACGACGGCTTTGTTCATCCGCTCGAGGCTGGACGTCGGCGTGGCGATACACCCATGGATCGTCGCGATGCCGGCGACGAGCCCCGCGAGGATGAGGGGCGTTCGGAGGGTCGAGAGACGACGAATCGACGAGATCGAGTGGGGCTGCATGCGGGATCCTGCGGAAGGGTGCCCGAGGCGACAGGGCCTCGAAGAGGTTGCTTCGACGGGTCCGGCGTCGCGCGATCACCGGAACACTCCGGACATATCGACCGATTGGGGGTCGGAACTCGCAAGAGCCGCCCTGAAAACCACTTTCAAGGGGGTTCGACCGGGGATTTCCGCGAAACGACCCACCGAAGGGCCTTGGCCGTAGCATCCGGACATGCGAACCTCACGCTCCAACCCCTCGAGACCAGCCCTCGGGTCGACCGGCCGCCGGTGCCTCGGCCTCCTGCTCTCGGGCCTTTTCGGCACCTCAGGGGCCTGGGCCCAGGACTCACCCCCGATTCCAGCCCCCGGAAGCACCCCTTCCCGAGCCGTCACGCCGACGCCGGCACCGGACTCCAGCGATCGATTTCGGGTTCGGATCTCACCCGGCATCGCTGCGGAGGCGCGTCGAACTCTGGACGAGAATCGAGATGCCAGACCTCGGCTGCTGGTCCTGCTCTGCGAGAACAAGGGCCGCCTGGCCGCTCGGGATCCACTCGACGCTCCCTTCTTCGAACGACCGCAGCCCATTCTCTCCAGGCCCGTCTCCTCGGCAATGCTGACGGAACCCGCCACGTTCCTTCTGGGCCCCGACGAAGCCGGCACGGTGATGGTTCCCGATCGACTCGATCATCTCCGGGGCGGGTTCCTCGTTCGTGCGGTGCTCGACCTCGGCCTCTCCCGCGGTCATGCCACGGCGGGTAATCCCGTCTCCTCGATCACCACCGTCGAGTTCACCGCGGATGGTGATCGCACCTTCGATCTCGTCGTGGACCGGACGCTTCCGGCCGTCGAACTTCCCGTGGCTTCGAACCTGAAGTGGGTCGAACTCGACAGTCCCTCTCTCACCCGCACGTTGGGACGCCCCATTCGCCATCGCGCCGGCGTGGCGTTTCCACCCGCCTACTTCGATCTCGATGCCAAGCGACGATTCTGGCCCGTCATCTACGTGATCCCGGGCTTCGGTGGCGACCACCGGTCCGCGACCCGGTACGCCGCCATGCTTCGAGATCCATCGATGCAGGCCTACCTGCCGCAGGCGGTCTGGGTCGTGCTCGATCCCGAAGACCGACTCGGGCACCACGGATTCGCGGACGGCGACAACTTCGGCCCCCGTTCGACGGCGCTGGTGGAGGAGTTCATCCCCTGGCTCGAGAAGCGATTCCGCCTCGTCCCGAACGAGAAGGGGCGCTTCGTCACCGGCCACTCGAGCGGCGGCTGGTCGAGTCTCTGGCTGCAGCTGCAGCACCCCGGGGTCTTCGGCGGCTGCTTCTCGAGCGCTCCCGATCCGGTCGACTTCACGGCGTTCGGCACGGTCGACCTCGGCAGCGACGGGAATCTCTTCGTGGACGAGAAGTCGAATCCCCGGGCGTGCTACCGGGCACCGCTCACCGCCGATCGCGACCACGTGATGATGACCGTTCCCGAGGAGATGGCGATGGAACGCGCCCTCGCCCCCGACTTCACCAGCGGAGAACAGTGGGCCGCGTGGAACGCGATGTTCTCGGGACGCGATTCCGATTCCGGACTTCCCGCCGCCGCCTTCGATCTCGAGTCCGGCTCGATCGATCGCGCCGTGATCGAGCGTGATTGGAGTCGCTACGACATCGCCGCCCTGCTTCGCGCGGACCCGGAGCGGTTCACGCCGATCTTCCGGGACAAGGTGCGGCTGCTATGCGGCGATCGGGATTCGTTCTATCTCGATCTCGCGGTCGAGCGGCTCGCGGAGACGGTGGCGCAGGAACGATCCCGACTCGGGTCGACCGAGGGTCCCGGCTACATCGAGCTCGTTCCCGGGGCGACCCACGGCTCGATCGTTCCGATCGCGATGCAGCGTTGGTATCCGGAGCTTCGGCGTCTGGTCGCGGAAGCGCCGGAACGCTGACCGATCGGATCGACTCAGACCGAGACGCCGACCATCGCCGCCGCCGCCGCGGTGATGCTCGCGGCGTCCAGGCCGCACTGCCGCATCACGTCGTCGGTGGTGCGTGCGCTCTTCGGGATGCGACGGACGTGGAGTTGCCGAACCGTGAACGCATCGCCCCCCGAGGTGCACGCGTCCGCGATCGCGGAACCCAGGCCACCGCCGTAGTTGTCCTCGACGACGAGGATGTTCCCGCCGTTCTCGTTGGCGACGTCGAGCATCCCGTCCTCGTCGAAGGGAAGGGAGTACATGTCGACCAGCGTCGCGTCGATCCCCGCCTTGTCCAGCAGTTCCAACGCCTTGTTGCACTCGTGGACCATGTAGCCCGCGGTCGCGATCATGAGATCGCGACCTTCGTTGAGCACTTCGAAACCACCGAGACGGAACGTCGTCGCGTCGTCGTAGAGGAACTCGACCTCCGGACGGAACACCCGCATGTAGCAGGGCCCATCGTGGTCGATCATCGTCCGAGTGAGCGCGAACGCGGCGTAGGCGTCGGCCGGCTGGAGCGTCCAACACGCCGGCTCGCCGCGATGGTTCTTCACCGTCGAGAACGAGCGGAACCACGGCACGTCGGAGAGCGCCATCTGACTCGGGCCGTCCGCCGCGAGACTGATTCCGCAGTGACTGCCCACGATCTTGAGATTCGCGCCGCTGTTGATCCCCATCTCGATCTGGTCGCACGCCCGCGAGAGAAAACGACCGAAGGTCGCCATCACCGGGATGCGACCGCCCGCCGAGATCCCGACCGCGACCGACGCCATGTTCTGCTCCGCGATCTTGCACTCGCTGAAACGCGAGGCGAGTTCGCGATCGTTCGCGAACCAGTCGGTGAACGTCGAGTTTCGCACGTCCGCGTCGAGCACGTGGACACCGGCGTGCGCGTGACCCGCCACCCGGAGCCCGAGTCCGAACGCCTTCCGGGTCGCGAGCCGGCCGGTGGCGAGGGTGCTGCCCATGTCGTATCGCTTCATCGCTTCGGTGAAGCGCTCTCGCGGGGCGGCTTCACGCGGGATCGACTCGACCGCCTCGGGCGGGGTGATCCGGAGCCGGTCGGTGGCTCCCAGCGCGGACGTGTGCTTCGCATTCGTCTCACCGAGCTCCATCTTCGCCTGACGCAGTCGCTCGCCGGTGGCGGGACGGCCGTGCCATCCACCCCCCTGAAGCGACGCTGCGCCCCAGCCCTTGACGGTGTTCGCGATGATCGCCACGCATTCGCGTCGGCCCGTTCGCTCCCGAGCCGTCTCCAGCGCCGTTCGAATCGCGTTCGGATCATGTCCATCCACCGTCTCGACGTGGAACCCGACCGCTTCCAGTTTCGCGCGGGTGACCTCGGGCCCCTGGAGATCCGAGACCTGGTCCGCCTGCCCGTATCGGTTGCAGTTGAAGATCGGCACGGCCGACGTCAATCGATGGTCGACGATGAATTCGATCGCCTCCCAGATCTGCCCTTCGCGGCTTTCTCCGTCTCCGATGATGCAGAAGATCCGCTTGTCGATCTCATCGAGGCGAGCGGCGACCGCGAGTCCCGCGGCGACCGAGAGTCCCTGACCGAGCGAACCAGTCGCGGCGTCGAAGAAGGGAAAGCCCTCGACCGGATTGGGATGACCGTCGATCATCGACGCGTCGTCGCGCAGTGCGAGACAGTCCTTCCGGGTCATCGGACGGAGCTCATCGCCATCGCGCCCGATGCCCACGCCCAGATCTCCACAAGCCGCGTAGACCATCGGCACCGCGTGCCCCTCGCTCAGCACGAGTCGATCCGAAGCGGGATTCCGTGGATCCGCGGGCGTCCAGCGCATGTGGTCGTACATCAGGACGGTCACCAGATGCCCGATGCTCATGGCACTGGTCGGATGGCCGCTTCCCGCGGCGGCGGTCATGTCGAGTGCGAGGAGATCGAGATCAATGGCCTTGGCGTGAACTGCGGCTTCGAAGGACATCTGGCCCCTTTCCGGGGAGATCGGTTGTCATGGAGGGGCCGAATCCGACCCGAGCCCCGCAGTATCGCCTCACCCGTCGTCGGAGGCAACCGCTCGCCATGTATCGTGCGGTTCACCGGTGGCTGATGCACCTTCCGCGAATCGCAGCGGTACCAGTCTCCTTCCGCCAGACAATCCCGAATTGGATCCGTCCACCATGGGCAACTCCCGTCTCCTGTTCACCTGCCTGGCATTCCTTCTGATCGCCCCGGCCACCAGCCCGGCGGCCCACGCCCAGGGTGCTCGCGGCCTTCCGGATCCCGTCTCCTCGGCGGCACTCGAACGGCTCCTCGAAGGCGCTGGAATCACCGATCCACCGGCAACCCTGATCGACGAACCGATGGCGCGATATCTCGCCGCCATGGAAACACTCCGAAACGGCCGGATCGAGGCCTGGCTCGAGCGGCGACGGGAAGGCTCCGGAATGTTCGAATCACCGGATCCCGATCTGATCCGAGCCGAGATCGAGGATCGGCGGCGACTCCTTTCCGCGATCGCCGCCCTGGATCGAACGCTCTTCAGCGAACTGACGCTCGCGGGCCTCGATCCCGACGCGATCGAACGTGCCGCCGCCCGCCGAACGCGGGATCGCGCCCATGCGGTGATCGGCCGGAGGTTCTCCAGAGGAATCCGCATCGAACCGACCCAGGTGCTCGAGGCCGTGGTCGCCGACGGCGATGGCGACCCGGCATGGGTCATCGACGACGCGATGAGGAACCGGGCGCTCGATCACGACCGGAGCCGGACCGAACGCCTCGAACGTCTCGCCGATCTCGTCATCGAACGCCCGCTCCGGGCCGCCGAAGCGATGCGTGACGTCGAACCACCGGATCTCCAGATACTGGCGGTCGCTGGTGACGGCCGCGAAGGCATGATCGATTCGTGGCTCCGCGCTCGACAGGCCGCGAAGTCGATCGCTTCGGAGGATGCCCGCGTGCTTCAGGCGAGCATCCTTCAGGCCGACACCGCGTTCCACGACGAGCTCACGCAGGGTCTTCGGGACGGTGAACCGTTCGCCATCGCGATCGACGACGCCTGGCGCCAGGCGACGCTTCCCGCGATCTTTCCAGACCGCACGTCCCCTCGAGGCCTCTTCGAGTCCGCGGTCGAGGCCGAGGAACGAGGCGTGATCGAGGCCGAAACGATGGAGGAGATTCGAGCCCTCGAGTCATCGTGGCGAATCCGGCACGCCGAGATCGAGGCTCGACTGCTCCGGGCGATCACGAAGGAGATTCGCGATGGCGAGGAATCGTCGAACGAGACGGTCATGGGAATGTCCGCGATCAGCCTGACCGTGATCGGTTCCGACGGCGAGGTGGTCGCCGGTTCGAACCCCGAGCCGACGTCGGCGAGCGGACGGATTCTCGCGGAACGCTCAACGCTCGATCGCGAGGTTCGTGCCCGCCTCGAAGCCATCGCCCCGACCGTACTCGCCCGACGGAACGCCCCGGTCGCGCCGAAGGAGATCTTCTTCGGGGGCGAAGACGGTGCCACCGCCATCGGCACATCCATCATGGTGATCGGTGATGCCAGCTTCGATCTCGACGATCTCGGTGATCTCGAATCACCGATGCTGGAGATGGGTGGTGATCCGGCCGATTGGTTCCGCGGTGCTCGAGAACGAATTCCGCGACCGATCGAACCAGCCGCCTACGCACTGATCCTCGAACGCCTTGGCGTCGCGAACGGGATGCGATCGATCGCCGACTCGCTCTTCGCGGACTATCGGGATGCATGGGAGGCGCTGGACGAGGGCCCCGTCGCCGACTGGCGGTCGAGTCGGGTCGCCGGATTTCCGGCCATGAACGCCGACGAGACGACGCTGGATGGCCGGAGGAACGCGATCGATCGGACCGCATCGCTGCGTCTGCGGATCCTCGACGAAGCGGACGCGCTCGACGCCGCGCTCTTCCGCGATCTCGCGGTCCTGATCGACGGCGAGCAGGTGCTCGACGCGACCGTCCGGAGGCGACGACGTGAAATCGCGATCGCAAGCATCGGATCGCACCCCGGGATGAGCATCGGCTCGAACGGCGATCAATTGGCGAACCTCGATCTGGAGAAGATCGTCACCGAGGTCACCGATTCGTTGGCCGGGACGCTGGGGGTGGAGTACGCGACGGAGATGACGGCCGCCCAGTTCGATCGGGCGAAGGCGTCGATCGAACTGGATCGAATCGTGCAGGCCGCGGAGCTGGAGATGTTCAGCGACATGGCCTCCGGGGCGATGACCGCCGACGCCGATCTGGAAATCCCCCGGGCGTTCGAACGGGCCCTCGGACAGCGTGCCGAACTCGAGCGTTCGATGCGTTCGAAGCAGGCGGCCTGGCGGGATCGCATGGCCGCTGCGCTACCGCGCGATCGACGTTCGGATTTCCTGCTTGCGGTCGACCGCGCCGCCCATCCGTCCTGCTTCCGAGATCCGGACTCCCCGGAATCTCGATTCGACGCCGCACTCGCGCTGCCGGATCTGGATGCCGCCCAGCGAACCGCGATCATCGATCTGCGGGCGGAATGGCTGACCGAATGGACCGCCGCGTGCCGCTCGCTGGTGGCGATCCAGCGGCGTGCCGAGGGTGGCATGCCGATGCCCGGGGCCGCGTTCGACATGAGCAGGATGCAGAAGGCCGGTGCCGACCGAAAACAGGTGAGGTTCGCCCGAACCGAACTCGACGAACGCACCGTTCGAAGCCTCCTGTCGATTCTCACGCCCGCACAGTCCGACGTCGTGAGGAAGGCGCCACGATCCGAACCGGCCCGAAAGGGATTCGAAGGCCTGAACGACTTCGACGGCATCGAATCCATCGAGGGCGCCACGATCTTCTTCGGCGGCTGATCGCGTTCAGCCCGCCCGGAACTCCGGCGGCACGTCGCCCCAGGGCGCGATCACCCGGCTCTTGACCCCACCGCGTCCCTTCCAGTCGCTGACCACCTGCATCCAGACGGGGCTCGTGGTTCGAGCCAGGTCGTCGCGGATCTTGTTGGTCACCGCTTCGAAGAACATGCCTTCGTTGCGGAACGCGTGGAAGTAGAGTTTGAGGCTCTTCAGCTCGACGCAGACCGCGGCGGGCTGATAGCGGAGCATGATGGTCCCGAAGTCGGGATGGCCGGTCATCGGGCAGACGGAGGTGAACTCCTCGTGCCGATGTTCGATGACGTAGGGCTCGGCTCCGGGGTTGTCGAAGAACTCGAGGATCTCTTCGGCGATCGGTCGCATGGCGTGTCCTGTCGGGTCACAGCGGATAGGTCGTCAGCAACTGGACGACCTTGGGCTGCTCAGGGTACACGCGAAGGCTCGCTCGGAACGCCTCACCGGCCGCCTCCCGGGCCGCGGCCTCGGTGCGGTCGGAACGAAGCCACTCGTTGAGTTCGTTGACCCCGATGCCGTTGAGGGCGGGCCAGTACCGGGGGTCCAGCTCGACGGCCCGACGATAGCTCTCGAGGCTTCCGTCGTAGTCACCCTGCCGGAAGTAGGCGCGACCGAGTCGCTCCCACGCCTGCGGAGCCGGTTCGATCGCGACCAGGACCTGCCCCGCGTTGATCGCTTCCGCGAATCGCTCCTCGCTGGCGTAGCACTCCACCAGGCTTCGAATCACCGCCGGCTCGTTGCCCAGAAGTTCGAGCGCGATCTCGAAGGCGTCGATGGCATCGCTCATCCGGTCGACCCGCATGTAGGCTTCGCCGAGATCGGCGCGGGCGCGGCCGTCGTCCGGGGACAGCACCACCGCCTGCTCCGCGGGTGCGATGGCGTTCGACGCCATGTCCAACCCGAGATAGGAGCTCGACATGCCGACCAGCGCCTCGACGCTGTTCGGATCCACGGCCAGCGCCTGCTGATACGCCCGAATCGCTTCACGAAGCTTGCCAAGGACCTGAAGCACTTCACCGTATCCCAGCTGGGCTTCGAAGTTCCTCGGGTCGAGACGGGTCGCACGCGCGAAGGCCGGTTCGGCGCGCTCGTACTCACCGATGTCCTCGTACGCGACCCCGATCCCGATGTAGGCGACGGTCAGCGATGGATTCTCATCGAGGAGTTCCTCGAAGATCTGGATGGCCTTCTCATGATCCCCGGCCTCGATCGCCGCCCGACCTTCGTCATTGCGGAAACTCTGGATCGCGGTCGGCTCCCGGACATCGGCGACGACGCGAGTGGGCGCAGGCAGCGAGAACGAGTCCTCGCTCTGTTCGTTGCCTCCACTCCTGCATGCGGCGAGCACGAGGGGCAAGGAAAGGACGATGAGCAGTGGATTCTTGGACATGGTTGATTCAAGCCTCGGGTGCGGAGGATCAGCCCTCCACGTGTCTTCCGTCGGCATAATCAGGCACGAGGTGACAAGGAACCCAGCATTTCGAGGTTGATCGCGTCCCAGGATCGGCCGTCGAGCCCGCCTTCCTTCTCCGTCTCGAGCACCATCGGGATCTCCTGCCACGCGGGAACCCCCAGCACGGCTTCGAAACAGGGGATTCCGCACGTCCCATGTCCGATATGGGCGTGCCGGTCCTTCCGGCTGCCGAGATCACCGACCGAGTCGTTGAGATGGACCGCGATCACTTGATCGAGCCCGCAGGTCGCGTCGAGTCGGGCGAGCACGCTTTGCGCCTTCGTGACGGTGGACATGTCGTGGCCCGCGGCGACCGCATGACACGTGTCGAAACAGAAACCGACCCGTTCCGGTGCCGCGACCCGGTCCCGAATCCACGCGAGGTGACCCGGGTCGTACCCGAGATTGGTCCCGCTTCCCACCGTGTTCTCGAGTGCGGTCCGAACCTCGAACCCCCGGGTCTCCCGCTCGAGTCGATCGAGCGCGGCCACGATGCGACCGAGCCCCTTCTCCTCGGCGGGCGTCGGTGCGACCCCGAGCACGTTCGGCTCGCCGGGCTTCCGCTTCGACTCCAGATGGGCACCCGGATGCGCGACACAGGCGGGGATCCCGAGGGCCTCGCATCGTTCCAGTTCGTCGCGCTGAAGCGTGACCGACTTCTCCCAACCCTCGGAATCAGGCGACGCCATGTTCACGAGATAGCTGTTGTGACTGACCACTCGATTCCGCCGATCGGTCCAGCCCAGCCGCTCGATGCCCGCCTTCCACGCCATGACGTCGCCCTCGGCGAGTGGCTTCGACTTCCACTGCCGCTGATTCTTGGTGAACACCTGGACACAGTCGCAACCGAGCGTCTCGGCCGCTTCCAGCGCATGGTGCATCCCGCCCGCGATGGACAGATGCGATCCAAGCCACGGTCGGCGATCGCCCCCGGAGTTCGCGACGTCTTCCGCTCCACGCTGCTTCTTCGCCACGCCTCGTGCTCCTTTCAATCTCGCCCGGTCTTTCCGCCGCCATCCATCAGACGAACCCGGTCGTCGAAGTCCCGTGCCGCTTCCGCACGCCTCTCCTCACGCCGCCTCTCGAGATCCTCGTAGTGGGCGCGATGCAGCAGGCAGCGGATCGATGACGCGAAGACGAGGACGTCCGCGAACAGGACGACGGCGGCCCACCCGATCGCGCCGACGAACGCCGCCAACGCGAGCTTGGGGCCGGTCGCCGAGATCCCCCCGGGCGGCAGGAGCCCGGCGAAGTGCGAACCAAGCACCAGCACCACGCCACCGAGCGTCAGGATCCAGGCCCACGGCGCCGCCTCGAGGTTCCCCTGTGCGAGCTCGTGCTGCAACCACCAGGCGGTCCGGCGACCCAGCACCGCCGCGACCACCCCTGCCGCGAGCACCACCGTGATCGAGCCCGCCTCGATCATCGAACCGCGGGGCACGCCCGGTACGAGCGCGACGACCACCAGTCCCAGAGCGCCGAGCAGGATGGCGATTCGCAGCAGATGTCGCAGCCCTCGAAACGGAACTCCGTGATCCCGATCGGGATCCAGTTCGATGCTGGTCCGGAACCACACCCCCGCGGTCACCCAGACGGCCGCGAAAACGGCGAGCCAGACCGGAAACGTCCGGATGATCGAGATCGCGACCAAGAGGAATCCGACCTGGCCGATCATGACTCCGGCCGAACGCCAGATCACCCCGACGATGCTGGAGTAGGAGGAGCGGGCGAGGGAATCCGCATCTCGAATTCGTCCCCCCGCATCACGGGCACCGCATTCAGGGCACCGCGAACGCGGCTTGAGACCGGTGAGTTCGTATCCACAACGCCCGCACTTCGCCGGGGGTGAGCCCTTCGGACTCCTGACCTCGGAAGACACCGGCACGGATTTCAACGCACGACGGCCGTGGCGTGGCGCACCGCGTTTCTGAACATCGCGAGGCCCGGCGTGTCGCCGCGTCGGACGGAAGCCTCGAGTCTCGTCCAGGTGGGATGCTGGGACCACCGCGTGTATCGCTCCGGGTGCGGCATCAGACCGAAGACCAGACCACTCGCATCGCAGATGCCGGCCACCCGCCCACGAGAACCGTTGAAGTGATCCGCCTCGGTGTACCGCAGGGCGACCCGACCTTCGGACTCCAGCGCCGCCATCATCTCGTCGGGGGCCACGAAGCGGCCTTCACCGTGCGCGGAGGGAAGCACCATCGCCTCGGACGGAACCGCCCCGAGCCCCGCGGTCCAGATGCACCGGGTCGACTCGGGAATCTCCACGCCGGTCCACACGTCATGGAATCGCCCGAGCTCGTTCGGCGCCAGCGCGACGGTCGGAACCGCAGGCTCCACGGGCCATGACTCCCCTTCGGCCGGTCCCGGCAGGAGGCCGGCCTGCACCGCGATCTGGAAGCCGTTGCACGGCGCGATCATCGGCACCCCACGCTCGATCGCGGCCGCGAGCGCGGGATAGAGGCCGCGACGGATCAACTGGGCGAGCACCCGACCTGCGCCGCCGTCATCTCCATAACTGAATCCGCCGGGCAACCCGATCAGCGAGAACCGGTCGACGATCGCGGGTCGTTCGATCAGGTCCGCGAGCAGGACGGACTCCGGCGCCGCACCCGCGGCCTCGAAGGCCAGTGCGAGTTCGCCGTCGCAGTTGATGCCCGGGGCCGTGATGACGAGGGCCTTCGGTCGATCGTCCGACGACGCGTGATTCGAAGTGTTCACCTCGCTCATCGGTCACACCCTCGCTTCCATGCTTCCTCGAGCCGGAACGCCGTCTCGCGGCCCGACCCGAGTTCGCTCGCCGAAATCGAGATCTCGCCGCCTTCCGGGCCGGCGGTGACGAACGATCCCACCACGCCGTGCGGTACGTCCGCCAGCAGTGCCTCGACCGCCGGAAGATCCGCTTCCTCGACTTCCAGGAGATAGCGTGAGGGATCCTCCGCGAACGCCCTCGCCAAGGCGGAGACGGATGCTCCGTCGACCGGCACCGCGTCGAGATCGAGCTCGAGACCGAGCCCCCCTGCGAAAGCCATCTCGATCGCGGCGGGCAGAAGTCCGCCCTCGCTCGCGTCATGGGCCGACCGAACCAGACCCTGGCGAATCGCGTCGTGGACGATCCGCGCGATCCTGGGCCCCAGTTCGAGATCGACCACCGGCAGTTCGTCGACGCCAGCGGCCGGATCCCCGCCGACCCGAAGGTAGTGCGAGCCACCAAGGCGATTCGTCGTCGCGCCGATCGCGAGCAGACGGCTGCCCGGACGCTTGGCATCCATGGTGGTGGCGAATCGTTCCTCGGAAACGATGCCCATGCCCGAGATCAACAGGGTCGGCGGGATTCGAATCGTCCGACCGTCCTCGGTCGTGAACTGGTTGTTCAGAGAGTCCTTGCCGCTCACGAACGGCGTGCGATACGCGAGGCCGCCATCGAGGCACGCTTCGGCCGCACGGACCAGCGATCCGAGGTTTCGAGGGTCGTCGCATCCGGGCCAGCAGAAGTTGTCGAGGATCGCGATGCGGTCGGGATCCGCACCGACGCAGACCATGTTGCGAACGCACTCGTCGATCGCCGCCAGCCCCATCACGTACGGGTCGCGGGCGAGCCCGGTGGCGAGCCCGTGGCCGATCGCCAGTCCGCGGGGGCGATCGGGAACCGGACGAATCACCGCCGCGTCCCCCGGTCCCGCGTTCGGGCCGACGAAGGGCTTCACCACGCTGCCACCCTGGACCTCGTGGTCGTACTGCCGCACGATCCACGCCTTGCTTGCAAGATTCGGGTGCCCCAGAAGCGTGGCCGTCAGGTCGAACACGCCGGCGACATCACCGATCACTCCCGACCGTTCCACGCCGACGTCGTCACCGCCGGCCTCGCGGGCGGCCCACTCGGGATCCCAAACCGCCTCACGAAGAGGCATGGGCACCCCGTCGTGCATGAATTCCATCGCGATTCGGCCGACCTCGACGTCGCCCCAGCGAAGCACCAGTTCCCGGTCGGGCGTTCCGAACTCACCGAGATCGCACCACTCGACATCGTGACTGTCGCAGATCGCCGCGATCGCGTCGACGTTCTCCGCCGGCACCGCGAGCACCATGCGTTCCTGGGCCTCGCTGATCCAGACTTCGACCGGACTCAGACCGTCGTACTTGAGCGGCGCCCGATCCAACCGCACCTCGGCCCCGATCTTCTCGCCCATCTCGCCCACGGCGCTGCTGAAGCCACCAGCCCCGCAGTCGGTGATCGAGCTGAACAGGCAACCGTCGGGATGATCCCGTGCCGCGAGAACGGCATCGAGCGTCACCTTCTCGGTGATGGCGTTACCGATCTGCACCGCGTGACTGAACTCGTCGGCATGGGTGTCGGTCAGTTCCGCGCTCGAGAAGGTCGCACCGTGGATCCCGTCCCGTCCCGTGCGACCGCCCATCGCGATGATCCGATCCCCGGGCCGGGCGTCGCCGGAGATCAGATCACGGGGCATCACACCGACGCAACCGACGTACACGAGCGGGTTGCCGATGTAGCGATCGTCGAACCACACCCCCCCATCGATGGTGGGTATGCCCATGCGGTTGCCATAGTCGCGAACCCCCGCGACCACCTCGCCGAGGATGCGGTGCGGATGCAGGCAGCCCGTGGGGATCTCGGCCGGCGCGTCGGTTCCGACGCAGAACACGTCGGTCGCCGCGATCGGCTTCGCCGCGAGCCCGGTGCCCATGATGTCGCGGATGCAACCGCCGATCCCGGTCGCGGCCCCGCCGTACGGCTCGATCGCCGACGGATGGTTGTGGGTCTCGACCTTCATGCACACCGCGGTGTCGTCGTCGAATCCCACGATGCCCGCATTGTCCACGAAGACCGACAGGCACCAGTCGTCGAGGCCGTCCGCCATCAGTTGATGGGTCGCGGCGGCGACGGTCGACTTCAACAGGTTTTCAATCCGAACCCGCCCGGCGTCGTCGACCGAATGGCCGGGCCGATGACCCGCGGTGTCGCGAATGGAGAAGCCCGATTCGTCGGCGGGTTCGCGATACTCGATGGTCGCCTTCAAGGTCTTGTGAACGCAATGCTCGGACCAGGTCTGGGCGAGCGTCTCCAGTTCGATCTCCCGAGGCTCGCGACCGAGGCCCTGGTAATGGGACTGGATCGCCCGCATCTCGTCGAGCGAGAGGAAGAGATGCGCGTCGCGGCTCAGTCGCTCCAGACCGGCGTCATCGAGTTCGCACAGCGGCACGTCGCGAACCTCGAACGGTTGCTGGTGACCGACCGGGAAGGACGCCGGGTGATACGGGCCGGTGTGAATCGCGTGGACCACCGGGTTCGCGAGAAGACGGGTCGCGAGATCGCCACCGGCCTCCGCATCGATTCCCCCGAAGGTGTATCGACGACCGGTCCGGACCGTGATGGCCGAGCCCTCGGACTCGCCGAGCATCGCGTGGATCGCGGTCGCGATCGAGGCCGCCGCGGGATCCATCACCCCGGGGAGCGGGTGCACCTCGATCACCACTTCATCGGCCCCCGCGGCTGCGGCGCCGATGACCGGTGACTGGGTCACGGGGTCCGCGAGCAGTTCCTCGGCGATCATCGAGAGTTCACGATCGGAGAACGCACCCTCGATCAGATAGACCGCGGCGCAGTCGACCGACCGAGGCAACAGGCCCGGCGGGAGCCCCTCGAATTCGCGACGCAGGGCATCCGCGGCCGGATCACCGAATTCGGGACGCCGATGGATCTCGATACGGTGGACGGTGGTGGTCATGGTCGGGGACGCGGCGTTGGCGATGGTCATTTCCGCGGCATTTTAGGGAATCCCTCGCGGCACGGCTCTCGACGAGCCCCAAGTGGCGCGTGATCCCGGCCCCTCCCGGATGGGGGCCGGAACGCCGAGCGGAAAACGCGGCCTCGTCGCCGAAGCGACGAGACCGCGTGAGTGGACGAAGAGGCCCCGGATCCGACTCGGAGAGGCTCAGAACATGAGCTGGAGGTAGGTCCGGATCGTGTAGGCATCACTGACCGGGGTCGACCGGACCCCGGTTTCAGGCGTGGTCCACGCCGGGGAGATGGATCTCGGGAAGTAACTCACCGAGAAACCCCACTTCAGATCGTTCCCGTCGAGGTACCAGGTGCTGCCGGCGGTGATGCTGGAGAAGTTCGAAGTGTCCGCGAAGGCCCCGTAGAAGTCCGCCGAGAGTCCCGGCGGCGAATTGGCGAGCGCCCCGAGGTTTCCGTTGTCGACGACTTCCATGTAATCGACACCGACGAACGCCTCGAAGTCCGCGGTGAGATACATCGACCCGTAGAGGCTGGCTCCGAACATCGCGACATTCCCCGCGTCGAAGGTCCGGTTGTTGGAGCCTCCGACCGGCGAGAAGCCGAAGTACAGGTAGGAGGACTTGGACGCGACGTGGTGGTAATAGGCCGCGGCGCTGATGCTGCCGCCACCGAGGTTCCAGGTGAGGTCGCCCGTCAACGCGAACCAGTCGTTGTAGCCACCGTCGGGCGTGGCGTTGTAGCTGCTGGGATTCAGCATCACCTTGCTCTGCTGCCAATGGGCGCCGACACCCAGGAGCACGCCCATCTCCGATCCCGGCGGCGACGTCATCGAGTCGAACTCGCGCCAGTTGCCGGCGAGCTTGAACTCAAGGCGACCGGAGAACGCGAGCTCCGCCTGGGAGAAGTCGTACGGCGAGTTCAGGGGCTGCGTGGTGCTGAAGTGGTAGGCATCGAAGATCCGGTCGTTTCCACCGTCGCTGAAGGCGACGCGGGCGCGGGTGGTGTCACCGCCCCACGCGAGCTCGATGCCCTGGCTTCGGCCGATCCCCATGTGGAGGGCGACGGTGTTCCGCTCGCCGGTCAGCTGGTTCGCAATCGGAACCTCCCAGCCACGATCGAAGGGCAACTTGAACTGACCGACCCGGATGGCCCACCCGTTGCCGATCTCCTGCAGGATGTAGGCGTCAAGGAGCTCGAAGGCTCCGTTCGACGAGCCGTTTTCCGGTGAAGAGGCGGCGATTGGATTGGTGTACAGCTGGATCGAATTGGGACGTTCGTTGGTGAATTCACCCTGGACTCGGAATCGGGTGTCGGGCCCGAAGACATGCCCCTTGAAATCGAGCCGGGCGTGCGGGATGTCGAAACCAGCCCGGCTGGTGACGTCATCCTCGGCCGCGAACTGCTGCTCCTGCTGACCCTGGTCGTTGAAGGTCGGCCAACCCTCCCGGATATGGGAGTCCATGTATCGCACCTGGACCATGCCGCCGACCTCGAGTCGGAATCGGCCGTCCGGACTCGCGAGGAAGAAGCCGTCGTCCCAGCCCGCGGTCATCCCGCTCGACTGGAGGCTGACCCTCGTCTCCGCATCCGCGAGGACGTCGGTGACCACGGCCCGGATCTGGTCCGATCGCTCCTGGGTGAGCCAGACGTCGGCATCGGCCGCCTCGAGCTCGTTGACCCGCGTCTTGAGCGTCTCGTTCTGCTTCTCGATGTCGGCGAGGCGACGGGCCATCTCCTCGATCGCGGTGGCGTCCTGCCCCTGGGCGGTGGCCGTCAGCAGCGTCGCGGTGACGCCCAGAAGCCCGCCCGTCCGTCCAATTCGCATCCTGCGCATGGAAACCTCGTGCTCTTGGTTTGAAGAAATCCGTACCGCATCTATCGGCCGGTCGAAACCGACCGCATGAAGAAACCGGCCGACTCCGTGATTCGGAGCCGGCCGGGGTTTCCTGCAACACGAGATCCGTGGATCCAGTGCTCGCGGGTGGATGATTCGAGATCAGAACAGCAGCTGCAGCTGGGCCCGGATCGCCCACTGGCCGTCCTGGCCGGGATCGTCGGTCCGGAATCCGGCGCTGCTGGCCACGAACGCCCCGGTGGCGAGCGAGGCGAAGTTGTAGGTGAAGTCGGCGGTGAACTTCACGCTCTTGTTGATGAACCAGTTCCCACCCACCGTGAACCCATCGAACCGAGCGATGTCGGAGGAGGTGGGCGGGTCGTAGTCCATGTACTCGTAGCGGGCGAACGCTTCGACCGTCTCGGTCACGAAGTAACCGCCCTGGATCGTGACGCCCCAGGGGTTCGTGGACTGGGCCCCGGGCTGGTCGACGTTGGTCCAGACGCCGGAGACGAAGAGGCTCGCCCCGGAGAGGTCCCAGGTGAAGTCACCAGTCACGCCGTAGACCTTGGTGCCCTCGGCGGCGCCGATGTTCTGGTTGGCTCGCTGGGTCACCCCCGCAACACCGAACATCATGCCCGAGTCACTGCCCCGGGCGCTGCTGAAGTCCTTGAACTGGCTCCATTCGCCGGAGAGCTTGAACTCGGCCCGGGCGGCGAACGAGTAGTTGGTGCTGGTCTGGTCCCAGGTCGTGTTCTGACTGTTGGTGCGGGCGGGGCCGAACCCCCGCGAGCCGATCCCGTCACCGGTCCAGGCCGAGACGCGGAAGTCCTCGGCCTCGTAGCCGACCTGGATTCCCTGGGCATACCCCTGGTTGAAGTACTCGTTGACGATCGAGCGTTCGACGGTGAGCTGCCTGGAACTCGAGACGAGTTCCTCCCGCATCCACGGGGCCTTGAACTGACCGACCTTGATGGCGAGTCCGTTCTCGAGCTTCTTCTGGACCCACGCCTCCTCGAGCCTGAAGAGCCCACCCGCCCGCGAAAAACCACCCTTGACCTTGTAGGTCCAGGACTTGTCGAACACGTTTCCGGAGAAGGAGAGCTTGGTGCGACGATTCTCGAAGCCGTAGGCGGTCGGCTGATCGGCCGCGGAGTTCAGGACCCAACGAACCTGAACCTGCCCGCCGACCTTCAACTTGAAACGGCCGTCGGGGCTGGCGAGGAAGAACCCCTTGTTCCAGCCCGCGGTCGCGCCCGAGTCCTGGAGACTGGCCCGGCTCGAAGCGTCCGCCAGCACGTCGTTGACGACGCCTCGGATCTCATTCGATCGCCGCTCGGTGAGCCACCCCGCGTCGGATTCCCGTCGGAGTTCCGCGATCTCACCGCGAAGTGCGCGAATCTCGTCGGCCACCTCTCCCGTGATTTCATGGTCGACCTCGGGGCCGACTCCGGAAGCGAGGACCGGCGATGCGATAAGTGCGACGGAAGCGATCGCAACATGCAGTTCAAGTGCCATGGAGATGCTGTTTCCTTGAGATGCCGTCAGACTATTTTGTTCGCCTTCCC
>JAACEA010000022.1 GCA_009936695.1 Planctomycetia bacterium | reverse complement strand
TGATCGACCTGCGCCGGCGCCGAGCCTTCGGCGCCGGCGACCAGACACGCTCCTGGCGAGCCGGAATCGACGCCGCCGATCCGGATTGATCCCCACGCCGCGCGGTCCCACCGATCGTCCGGTTTCTCACAACGCGACGGCACGCTACCCTGCTCTCCATGCACGAGACGCCCCACGCCAATCCCGCCGACGTGCTCGAGAGACTCCTCGAAGGCAACCGCCGATTCGTCGGAAACGCCCGCCGGAGTCGCGACCTCCCGCGTGAGGTTCGAGCGACGGCCGGCGGCCAGGCCCCTTCGGTGGCGATCGTCGGCTGCATCGATTCCCGCGCCGCCGGCGAGCTCGTCCTGGATCTCGGGATCGGCGACGCCTTCAACATCCGGCTCGCGGGCAACATCGTCGATGCCGCGGCGCTCGGGAGTCTCGAGTACGCCTGCGGCGTCGTGGAGACGCCGCTCGTGCTGGTCCTCGGCCACACGGGTTGCGGCGCCGTGAAGGCCGCCTGCGACACCGCCGCGGGCGTCGCCGGACCCTCCACCCTCGATCATCTCCCGGCCGTGCTCGATCCCATTCTGGAAGCGGTCGCCATCGAACGCGATGCGACTCGTCCCGCCGACGCCACCAGCGGGAACCCGGCATTCGTCGACGGCGTCGCCCGGCTGAACGTGCACCGGACGATCCTCGACCTCACGGAACGAAGTCCCACCCTCGCGCGCCTCGTCGAGGCCGGCAGACTCGGCATCGCGGGTGCGATGTACGACGTGTCCACCGGACGAGTCGAGGTGATCGAGACGTCCTGGGAGTCGTCGGAATGAATGCCGCCGCGGGTCACGCGATCGGATGCTGACGTTCGATCTGATCTGGGCGATCGCCGCCTCCCTGTTCCTGGCCGGCCCGCTGATGTGGTTCTTCGCTCGTCGAAGTTCAACGGTCGGCGAACGGCGATGCGGCGAATGCGGATACGACCTCCTCGGCGCCACCGCGACGAGTGAACGCTGTCCGGAGTGCGGTGCGACGCTCGCCGAGGCCGCCATCGACACTCGGCTGGATGAACTCGGTGTTCGCCGACGTCGAAGCCTGCGTCGAATCGGTGGATGGTGCACCATCGCGGGCCTCGCCTCCCTCCTCATCATGCTGCTGGTCGACCTGCGACGGATTCCCGTGACGCCCCCGGGCTGGCTCGCCCGAGTCGACGCTCGATGGGCGGCACGAAGCCCGGACCCCACCTCGGCCGCGGTCTTCCAACGTCTCGTCGACCTTCGTTGCGGCGGGGAACTGACGGATGCGGACCTGCGGACCGCCGTCGATCGGACACTGACGAGAATCGATCAGCGGAATCATGGCGGCGCGCCCGCCCGCGAGCTGATCATGCACGCCTGGCGGGACGGCGTGGTGACCGACGAGGAACTCGTCTCGATCGACGCGCTCTGGCCGGTCATCGAACTCGAACCGACCACCGGCACCCGCGCCAGCATGCCGATACGCACCCGGGTCGACGCCGGCGATTTCCGCGTGCCGATCGCGAAGGCCGGTTTGGCGATCGAGATCGCCTGGAACGAGATCGTGGTGGATGGCGTCTCCTTCGCCACGGACAGGACGGACGTGCTCGATCGATGGCCGGGGCCGGGCCTCCCCACGATCGCCCCACGTGCGTCCGAGGAAGCGACGCCGGAACGGACGGACTCTTCACGCGATGCCGAGACGGTTCCCGTCGAGATCCGCATGACGGTGACCCTGATCGACACCCGAGGACGCGCGCCGGGCACGGCCGCCACCGATCCCCTGCCGGGAACCGTGCTCGCCCGGCGGGAGATCCTCGTCTCCCGGCCGCTCGAGATCGATGAGCCCATCGAAACCCGAGAATGAACGGGGGTCGACGAACCGCCACTCGAACGCCATCATGCAGACGTCCGATCGATCGACCACATCATCCCACGGTCCGTACGCGACCATCAAGCGAGACGATCCATGACGAGTTTCCTCACCGCGGCCTTGATCATCCTGAGTGTCTCGGCGTCTCCTCCCCAGTCCGATCCGAAGGACGCCGCGAAGGACGCCACGCCCGCCGCCACCGAAGGCGCCCCGGTGTGGCTCCGTGGGAACACCCACACCCACACCCTCTGGAGCGACGGGGATGCCCCGCCGGAGACCGCGATCGCGTGGTACGTCGATCACGACTACGACTTTCTGGTGCTCAGCGATCACAATCTCGTCCAGACCGGCGAACGCTGGTTCGACGTGAGCGACGACGGACGATTGACGCCCGCCAAGGTCGACGCGGTGACGGATCGATTCGGCACCGACTTCGCCGAGCTCCGCGAGGGCGACGGCGGACCGCAGATGCGACTCCGACGGCTTGACGAGTTGAAGTCGATGTTCGATCGGGACGGCGAGTTCGTGCTGATCCCCGGCGAGGAGGTCACCTCCTCCTTCCGGCTCGCCCAGGTCCACATCAACGCCATCAACGTCGACGAGACGATCCCACCGATCAAGGGCGAATCGGTGCAGACGACCATCCAGGCCAATCTCGACGCGATCGCCGCGTGGGGTGCCGCGAACGACCGCCCGGTCCTCGCCCACTTGAATCATCCGAATTTCCGAAAGTCCCTTTCGGCGTCGAATCTCGCCGAAATGAGGGGCGAGCGGTTCTTCGAGGTCTACAACGGTCACCGCAGCGTCGAGAACGAGCGGATCGGCAACCGACCATCGATGGACGAGATGTGGGACCTCGCCCTGATCGCCCGACTTCACGGCGGCGCCGGCGACGGCGGACCGCTCTACGGCCTCGCGACCGACGACGCGCACGATCATTACGAGAACGACGCGGTCTCGATCCCCGGTCGCGGCTGGATCATGGTTCGAGCCGCGAGCCATGGTCCCGACGACATCGTCCGAGCGATGCGGGCCGGCGACTTCTACGCCTCGAGTGGCGTCGAGCTCACCGACGTCCGCGAGGAGACGGACCGGCTCGTGATCGACATCGACGCGGAAGACGGCGTGACGTATCTCACCGAGTTCATCGGCGTGCCGATCGACGGCGACGCCCCGCCGACGACGCGGACCCTGATGGCCACGGACGCCGATCCGGCGGTGTACGAATTCAAGGGCGACGAGCTGTACGTCCGGGCCAGGGTCACGAGCTCCCGCCTCCACCCCCGTCCCTATCGCAAGGGTGATTTCGAGACGGCCTGGACCCAGCCCGTGCGACTCCGGACGCTTCGGTCGTCGACATCAACGACGCCCGAGCCATGAGCCACCCGCACCGATCCGCCCACCGGCGGCCGGGGCGATCGTGGACGATCCGGATTCACTGCCCGAGCACCATCCGCCGCAGATCCGAGTCCCCCGCCTGCTTCGGAAACGCCTGCCGACGAAGCATCATCTGGAAGTCGCTTCGCGCCCTGGTGGTGTAGGCGTACATGATCCGATACCCGGGATCGACCGCATCCCGACTCCCGTAGTGGAAGCATCGGCTGGAATCGAGGAAGAGCACGTCGCCACGCTTCCCGGTGAACGCGATCCGCTCCGACGGATCGACGTGCTGGTACATGCGTTCGTCGGTGACGCGATACGGCTGTCGCCACTTCTGATAGTTCAGCTCCCGCGTCGCTCGTTCCGACACCGAGGCGGGGAGAAACGTCCAGGGGCCCGTCCGTTCCGTCGCGTCCCGGACCAGGACGATCGCGTAGACCATCGGGAAGTCGTGGATGTCACGATGCCAGAGCTGGCTCGCGTTGTAGGTGGTTCGCTCGCTGAATCGCTCCGTCGACTCGAACACCCGGATTCCGGTCGGGAGGTTCAAGGCGATCGTCGGAATCATGCCCATGTAGTCCGCCACCGTCGCCACCACCTCGGACGACGTCGCGAAGTCGAGCAGACGCGGAAACTCGTCGAGTTCGTCGATGTGGCTGAGGTGGTAGAGGTAGTCCTGCTGCGCAAGCGGCGTCCCCCGGCGATCCTGACCACCACGCTCCTCGATCAGTCGATCCGCTTCGGCGAGCGAGGATTCGAGTCCGGGAAATGCGCCGGATCGATCAATCGCCCATCCATCCTTCAATCGGTTCCGCGGTGTTCCGGAGTAGTCAGGGTCATTGCCCTTGAGGAGTTCCTCGTATCGATGTTCGTAACCGTCGACCACCTCGCGAATCTCGGCGCGATACCGAACCCGGTTCCAGGCCTTGGCGAGTCGCCGGGTGTTCGCGATCCCGACCCGGTGCTGGAATCGCCCGAAGAAACGGTTCACGATCCTGCCGCTGATGTTCTTCATCGATCATCTCCATCACCGCGGGGACGCGATCGCGCCTCCCGTTCTTCCTCCAGCAGTTCGGGCCCCGACGCCCGCCCCGCCTCGTCCTTGAACGCCTCCGCGAAGGCGACGCTCATCACCTGGTCACAGGACACCTCGAGCCGGTTGCCGTCGGGATCGCCGATCATGCCGTAGTAGTTCACGGGATGGCCCGCGTCCCGGGGCGGACGGCGCAGGATCCCCTCGCGGCGAGCGGTCTCGCAGAGTCGGTCGACGTCGCCGCGAGTCGGAACCGCGACACCGATGTGATGCATCGCAGGACGCACCCCCTCCAGCCGCCTCGCCAGCCACGAGCGAAACGGACCGATCCGACGCTCGACCAGCACCAGCCCGAACGGGCGTCTGAGATCGCTGATCCAGCCGACACGGACCGTACCCGAGCCACGTTCATGGATCCCGTGAAGTCCGGCGTATCTCCGGTAGAACCGGACGCTCGCCTCGACGTCGCGGACGGTCAACGCGATGTGGGTGAGCCCCAGATCACCGGACGGAACGGCCTGGACAGGCTCGATCATCGCTCCGACTCCATCTGTCCCGTCGTCGCGTCGAGGCTCGTTCGCAGACTCGCCCGATGCGCCTCGTAACGTGCGCGAAGGCCTCGGAGATCGGGGTGATTGTGAAATCGGAGTTCGTGACCCGCCACAAAACGATCGCTGACCATGGTTCGCTGATCCTCCGGGGCGGCGCGGTAATGCGCATCGATCCGCCGACGGGCGACGCGGCCCGCGAAGGATTCGCACCAGCGGCCGAAACGCCCTTTGAAGGGCCACTCGAGCAATCGCTGCATCCACCTCACGCCGGGACGGCGACCACCGAGGGCCCGGGACGGGGAGGCGTTCGGAAGGAAGTCGCGAATCCAGTCGTTGATCTCGAAGAAGCGCTCGGCGTCCTCGTCCAGTGGTCTGGCCTGTGCGATCTCTCGCGCGACGAAGAGGTTGTGTCGTTCGACTCGAAGCCGGTCCTCGGAGAGGTAGAAGTTGGCGCAGAAGACGCGACGCCGAGTGAGGCGCGAGAAGCCACCGAGCACGAGAAAGACGAACGCCAGCCGGCCGGGCGAGACGATGACCAGCAGGTCGATGTCCGCGTCCTCCGCGGCCGCTTCCGCCGCGACCGATCCGGTCAGGATGAGCCCGCGAACGAAAGGCACCAGGCGGAGCACGCGATTCACTCGCTGCGCCCTGCGTTGGAGGCGGAGGGCCCTGGACTGGGTCTCCACCCGCTGCTCGACGAGTCCTTCGCGCCCCGAAACCGTGAAGTAACCGTCCTTTCGGACCACTGCCCCATCGAGCGACGACGACGCGAGGGCGGCCACCACCTCTTCCGGGCCGACGGCCCGGCCGCTGTACCGGACGACCTCGTCCAATCGCAAGGCGCAGTCGAAGAGATCGCTGTACACGACGCCGTCGAAGATCGACATCGTCGCCTCCGCTCCCGTTGCTCCGTCATGAACCTTCATGACCGTCGCTCCAAGCGACAGGGAAACGCCATCCGCTGCGGACTCGGATCGGCGACGAGTTCGGCTTCCGGGCGGATTCTCCATCTCCGGAGCACGGTCGCCGCGATCAGCTTCATCTCCACCGTGGCGAGTCGACGACCGATGCAGGCATGCGCGCCCGCACCGAACGGAAAGAACGAGAACACGGGTCGCTTCTTCGCCTCCGCGGGCGTGAATCGCGAATCGTCGAACCGGTGCGGATCTTCGAAGTAGCGGTCGTCCCGCTGGGTGTAGAGCGGGCAGAGGAGCATGTACGAGCCGGCCTTCACCCTCGTCCCGTTCAGTTCGACGTCCTCGAGCGGTCGGCGATCGATGAAGTGGACGGGCGGAAACAGTCGGAGGGTCTCGTCGAGCACGCGATCGAATCGTTCGAGATGTCGAATGTCCTCCACGGTCGGGTCGCGATCGCCCAGGACCTCGTCGAACTCGGCGAGCACCGCGGACTCGACGTCCGGATGCATGCCGATCATGCTGAAGAGCCAGCAGAGCGTCTTCGGCGTGGTGTCGATGCTCGCGATCATCAACGCGATGATCTCGTCGCGAATCGCCTCGGGCGAAAGCCCCGCCTCGCGGAGCCCTCGAACCAGATCCCCCCGGGTGAACTCCGCCGCCATCCGACGCGCATGGCGACGCGCCGAGATCACCCGTGGGTGCGGCAGGGGAAGACGCGGAATCGCGATGAGGAGTTCGAGGAGCGCTTCGTTGAGCCGGGCGGACCGACCGTGCAGATCGATCTCGAAGAGCGACTCGCACGCGATCTCGAGCGCCAGCCGCCCCATGTCGGGAAAGAGATCCACGGTCGCCCCGTCCCGCCACCCGTCGCAGAACCGGATCGCCCGGTCCACCATGAAACCCGACGAGGCCTCGACGGCCTGCCGTCCGAACGGCGATCGCATCTGGCTCCGTCGTTCGCGATGCGATCCGCCTTCGCGGGTGATGAGACAATCCTTCATCACGTACCGTCCGCGCAGCGTCCACTTCCCCTCGCCGTAGCGATCGTTCTCCTTGACGAGGATCCGCTGGATCAGATCGGGGCAGCGCACCAGATCGAAACCACTGAACCCGGTCTTGAAGTGCACCACGTCGGCCTCTTTCTCCAGACGAAGCAGGAACGGCAGCGGATCCCGCTGAAACGAACGCCCATCGAGTATCTGTCTCCGTGAAGGTAGCCGCACCGGGGGATTTTACCGCATGGCGTCCCATCGGAAAACTGAATCGCGAGAATGCGTCCAGACGATCCGACCGCCCTCGCCGCCGAAGGAGACGTCCCTACCGATAACGATCGGGGACGCTCAGTCCGCACGCCGCCCCAGGTGCAGCCCGCGGCCCGTGAGGCCGTGCGACTCGAAGTCCCAGGCGAGTCCGGCCGCCCGGAATGCGGCGCCGATCTCGTCGACCGTGAAGAGCCCGATGCGATGGGACTCCGGAACATGCCGGACTTCGTCCGCATCCGCGATGAGATACTCGAACTCGAGCAACAGGCATCGCCCCTGGACCCGTGGGACGTCCATCCGCGCGATCTTGATCTCGGGCCGGTCCACGAACGTCGCCCAGGGCCGGCCGAGTTCGACCACCCCGGGTTCAAGGAACGGCTCGACCACGAGCATCCCGCCCGGCGCGAGACAACGCGCCATCGACGCCGTCGCCTCGTGCAACGCCCTCAGGTCCTGCATGTAGGCGATGGCCGAGAAGAGACAGGTCACCACGTCGAAGGGACCCCCGAGGCCCGCGGAATCGAGCGTTCGCATGTCGCCCTCGACCAACGTCACGCCGGGGCACCGCTCCGCGGCACGAACCAGCATCCCCGAATCGAGATCGACGCCGACGCGTTCGAAGTCGTCGAGCAGGGCGAGGTGCCGTCCCGTTCCGCAGGCGACGTCCAGAAGCTTCGGAGGCCGACCGCACGCCGGACGGTCGAGCAC
>JAACEA010000253.1 GCA_009936695.1 Planctomycetia bacterium | reverse complement strand
GAGCTGGCGCAGCGCAGGGGTCTGTACACAAACAACATGATCCCAGAGGCTGCATGGGACTGGTGGGTGTGGGACGGCATGGAAGGACTCGGCGGGTCGGATCTACGTGGCGCACACGGTGGGTGGTGGAAGCGATCGGAAGTCCGGGGTCTGCGTCTACACGCCGAAGGGTGAGTTCATCGGTGACTGGGGTGCGGAGTTCGCCGGCGGTGCCCACGGCATCGATCTCCGGAAGGAGTCGGATGGCGAGTTCCTGTATCACTGCGATACTCGGCGTCGCGCCGTCGTGAAGACCGGGCTCGACGGCAAGGTCGTCTGGACTGCGGGTGGTCCGGTGGAGAGTGATGCATACGACGAGGCGGGGCAGTGGTGCCCGACCAACGTCGCCTTCCTTCCGGACGGCGATCTGCTCGTCGGTGACGGTTACGGACGATCGTTCATTCATCGGTACTCGGCGGACGGCGAGTGGAAGTCGATCTTCGCCCGCCCCGGCAATGGCAAGGGAGAGGTCGCCTGCCCGCACGGTCTCTGGGTGGATCCTCGCGGCGACGAGCCGAGGGTGATGGTCGCGGATCGAAGCAACCGTCGATTGCAGGTGTTCGACCTTGACGGCAGGTCCGTTGCGCTGCACACCAAGGGGGTCCGACGTCCGTGTGACGTGGACTTCCGCGACGGCATGATGCTGGTCCCCGATCTGGAGAGCGTGGTGACGCTCTACGATGAGAAGAACGAGCCCATCACCATGCTGGGTGATGGGCACCCCACGAATCTCCGCGGGAAGCCGCGCGCCGATTTCCAGCCGGGGCGGTTCGTTCATCCCCACGATGCGATCTTCCTGCAGGACGGCTCGATTCTCGTGGCGGAGTGGGTGCCGATCGGCCGAGTCACTCGACTCGTGAAGTTCGATGGATGAAGGCATTGCCGGGCGTCCGCGGGACACGCGGACCGCGTGGATTCTCGTCCTCGTCTCGGCGTGCTTCGAGATGGCCTGGGCCTCGGGGCTGCCGGCGACGGAGGGATTCACTCGACCGGGCCCGACCACCATCGTGGTGGCTGCCATGGTCGCCTCGTTCATTCCGCTGGCCCGCGCCGTCCGCGTTCTTCCGATCGGAAGCGCCTATGCGGTGTGGACCGGGCTCGGTGCGACTGGCACCGCGATCATCGGCATGCTCTGGCATGGCGACCTCGTCTCGCCGGGGCGGATCCTCGGGATCATGCTGGTCATCCTCGGCGTGATCGGACTCCGATTCGCCGGCGATGAGGCGCCCGTCGGAAAGGCCCATTCATGAGCTGGGTCGTCCTGTGCGTCGCGGGATGCTTCGAGTGCCTTGGTGCGGTCGCGCTCAAGGCGAGCGACGGCTTTCGTGACCGACGATGGGCCGTGGCCTTCGTGGTCGGAATGTCCGCGAGCATGTTCCTGTTGTCGATCGCCGCGATCCGCATTCCGATCGGCACCGCCTATGCCGCGTGGACCGGAATCGGCGCCGTGGGAACCGCCTTGTACGGGATGGCGCGGCTCGGTGAATCCCGGGCGATACGCCGGATCATCTGCCTGGTCGCGATCGTGGCCGGCGTTCTGATGCTGCGGCTCACGGATCCCGCGGGCTCCCCGGAGGACTCCGCTCCATCCGCCGACGTGACGCCGGCCGGTCTTTGAGCCGCGCCGGGATCAGGCGAAGATCGCTTCGTGCACCTTGCCATGCACGTCGGTCAGTCGGAAGTCGCGGCCGGCGTGATTGAAGGTCAGGCGTTCGTGGTTGAGTCCGATCGCATGAAGCAGGGTGGCGTGCCAGTCATGGGTGTCCATGACTCCGTCGACCGCTTCACGCCCGATCTCGTCGGTCGAACCGTATTGGAAACCACCCTTCACGCCGCCCCCGGCCATCCACATCGTGAATCCCTTGGCGTTGTGATCGCGGCCGTCCGCGCCCTGTGCATACGGTGTTCGGCCGAATTCACCACCCCAGACCACCAGTGTCTCGTCGAGCATGTTTCGACGCTTGAGATCCGCGAGGAGTCCGGCGATCGGTTTGTCGACCGCATTGCATCTTGCGGCCAGGGCGGTCCGCATGTTGCGATGCGTGTCCCAGCCGCCGGCCTGGATCTCGATGAATCGAACACCCTCCTCGGCGAACCGCCGGGCGAGTAGGCATTGTCGTCCGAACTCGTCCGTTCCCTCCTCGCCGATGCCGTACATCTCCAGCGTCCGTCGATCCTCCGCACCGAGGTCGACGACGTCCGGAACCTCGGTCTGCATGCGGAAGGCGAGTTCGTATTGCTTGAGCACCGTCTCCACCGCGGGATCGCCCTTTCCGCGTCGGCTTCG
>JAACEA010000252.1 GCA_009936695.1 Planctomycetia bacterium | reverse complement strand
GCCGCCGCGATAGCTGGCGACGACCGGCCCCATGCCGATCGCGAACCCGTCGGCGCGGATGCCCGCCCAGCGGGCCGCGATGAAGTGGCCGAGTTCGTGGAGCGCGATGAGCAGTCCGAAGCCGAGAATGATCAGGAGGATGTTGCTGCCGGTGCCGAGAATGTCCACGCGGGATCCTTCATTGGTTCCCGATCGGGAACACGGAGGTCGAGGTCGACCGAACGGTCGGGGCCAGAGGATAGCCGGGGAGCAGGAGGGCTTCCCTGATCAGTTCGACGGTGAATGCCTTCGGGTTCGCGGGTCGGCCGATCTCGTGGTCGAAATCGATCCCGATGCGGATCAGGCGTCGATCGACGAATGGGCGCGGGCGGCTTCTCGCGCCGCCGCGTCGGCCGCCATCACGGCGTCGAGATCGGACGCCGGTCCGATGGGGACTCGATCGACCACGTCCGCGACCACTTCCGCGATCCGGCCGAACGGCATGCCGCCATCGCAGAAGGCCTCGGCGGCGACCTCGTTGGCGGCGTTGAAGATCGCGCCGGCGGTGCCGCCGGCCCGAATCACGCGTCGAGCGATCTCGATGGAGGGGAAGCGGTCGTGATCGACGGGTTCGAAGACGAGTTCCCGCAGCGTCTGGTAGTCCATGGAGGGGGCGCAGCCCGGCACCCGGATCGGGTGGCAGAGCGCGTACTGGATCGGCATCCGCATGTCGGGGGGTGACAACTGGGCGAGCGACGATCCATCGAGGAACTCGACGAAGGAGTGGACGATCGACTGCGGATGGATGATCGCCTCGAGACGATCCGCGTCGATGCCGAACAACCAGTGGGCCTCGATCAGTTCGAGTCCCTTGTTCATCATCGTCGCGGAGTCGATGGTGACCTTCGGCCCCATCTTCCAGGTCGGATGGTTCAACGCCTCCTCGACCGTCGCGTTCCGGATCCGATCCGCGGTCCAGGTCCGGAAGGGGCCGCCGGACGCGGTGAGGACGAGTCGGGACACCTCCCGTGCGTCGCGTCCGGAACGGAGGCATTGGTGAAGTGCGGCGTGTTCGCTGTCGATCGGAATGATCTCGACACCGGCATCCGCGGCCGCGGTGGTCACCAGCTCTCCCGCGGCGACCAGCGTCTCCTTGTTCGCCAGCGCGATGTCGCAGCCCCGCGCGATCGCCGCGAGCGCCGAGGGTATGCCGGCGGCGCCGACCATCGCGGCGACCACCAGATCGCCCGGCCGCGCGACGTCCTCGACGAGTCGGACCGCGGCGTCCGGGCCGGTGCGGATCGAACGATCGGTCGACAGTGCCGCCGCCGCGTCAGGATCCGCGAGGGCCACGTCACGGACCGCGAATCGATCGGCCTGCTGCTCGAGGACGTCGGCCCGACTTCCCGCGGCGAGTCCCACGACCTCGAAGGTCGGCGTCGATTCGCCGGGTCTCTTCTCGGCGGCCGCGAGATGGGCGACGACGTCGAGCGCGCCGACGCCGATGGAGCCGGTCGAGCCGAGGATGATGATCCGTCTTGGATCATTCGATTCGGCGATGTTTCGAGACGACTGCTTCATCCGACTGGGCTTCCTCGATTCCCGTGATCCGCCGGAGGGTGAACGATCGGACCGGACTCAGCGATCACTCGGGTTCGACTGTCCGGGGGATCGACGCTGGAATCGGCCACCGTAGAGTGATCGCTTCTTCGGCTTGATCGGAACCGCGGCGGTCTCCACGACCGCGACCGCGTTCTCCGATTCTTCGGAATCGGAGGCGTCCGGTTCGTCGTCGCGCTCGACGTCGGCCGATGCTTCGGGGGCTTGGACCGACACGGGCGCGGATCGCGGTTCCGTCGAGTCGTCGTCGTCCGAAGCCTCGTTCGAATCCTCGTCCGACGCTTCGGCCGAATGTCGGCGCTCGTCGTTCCCACCGTCGCCGGACTCGCCGCCTTCCGCGTCATCGTCGGAGCGTCGCCTTCGTCGGCGGCCACCGCGCCGTCGGCGGCGACGCTTCTTCTTCGGTCCGCCGTCTTCGCCCTCCTCGCCGCCTTCGCCGACCGGCGGCGTCGCGGATGCATCCTCGGTGGCCGTCACCGGCTCGGCGGCGTCGACGTCGGATGCTTCCGGGGGCTCGGGAGCGAAGAAACTCCGGACCGTCCTGACGAAGTCGCCCGGAATGGATGACATGTGGTTCTTCAGTTCGAGTGACTCGAGCTTCTCCGCGACCGCGGCGAGGATCTCCTTGCTGGTGATCTCCAGCTCCTTCGCGAGGGCGTGGACGCGGATCGGTGATTCGGGTTCGGCGGG
>JAACEA010000251.1 GCA_009936695.1 Planctomycetia bacterium | reverse complement strand
GGGCAGCGTGCTTCCCGTCGGCGATTCCCCTTCCGGAACCGGCCCGAAGACCTGATACCGCCGCTCGAACGGTTCGAGCACGAAGGCGCGTTCACCGTCGGACGAAACCGTGATGCCTTCGGGATAGTGAATCCGTCCCTCGCCCTCCCGCGGGATCACCGCGTGCATGCCCCACTGTTCGAGAAACGCACCATCCTCGAGCCGATGCACCGAGATCCGATGGTTGAGCTTGTCGGCGACGAAGAGCCGGTCGCCCGCAACCGCCAGATCGACGGGCGTGTTGAACAATCCGGGGAATGCGCCCCGGTCTCCGATCGATCGGACCTCCTCGCCGGCCGGGCCGATCCGAACCAGGCGATGGCGGTCGGTGTCCGCGAGCCAGGCGCCGCCATCGGCGAGGCCCACGATTCCACGGCACCCCGGATACGTCGAGTCACCGACACGCTGCGGCTCGCCGGTTTCGAGATCGAGGCCATGCAGTTTCCCGACGGCATCGACGACCCAGACCATTCCTCCACCGCTTCCGACCGCGACGCCTCCGATGGGCGTCGACCACACCGGGGTCATCCCGGCATCACGCCGCTGGAGAGCCCGATCGCCGAGCAGGAACCATCGGTCTTCGCGATCGATCGCCAGGTCGACCCAGCCGCCCGCGGGCGCTTCCACGCCGGCCGCCTCGATCCGCCCTCGCTCGTCGATGACCACGATCTCGCCACCGGGTCGGTGGGCGATCGCCCGGGATTCGTCGAGCCCATCGACCTGTGCTTCGAATCGCCCGATCATGGGCGGTTCGGCCGGAGCGGCCTGAAGATCGCTCGACCCACTCCAGGTCAGGAGGGGAAGCAGGAGCACGCTGGCCATGAGGTTGCTTCTCTTGCCTTGCATCACTTCACCCGGTGAATCGGTGGCGAACATCTCCGACATGCTTCGATGGTACGCACTCCGAAGACCATCGGCGATCCGGTACCACCGCCCTGGCTGCCGCCGGCCGGACTGCCGGGAGCCGCCTCGCCTTCGGAGCCGCCATCGGCCACACGGTAGACTGCGACGCCTTCTTCCCGGACCCCCACCACCATGAGCGACACCGTCACCGATCACCACCTGCCGAACAAGCCGAATCCGCTTCGGATTCCCAACATCATCGCCCTCGTGGTGCTCGGACTGCTCGTTCTGGCGCCATTGGTCGTCGACCTCCATGGCGAGGGCGAAGCGGGCCGGATCGAGGCGGAAGCCGCGGCGTCACCGGACGGTTCGATGTCCCCCGAACTCTCGAACACCCTCGCGGACGCGGAGGCCGGGGATGCAGACCACGGTGACCATGGCGGCCACGGAGATCACGGCGTCCCTCCCTACTGGCAGATCGGCACCATCCCGTTCGTGGTGCTGCTGCTCTCCATCGCGGTGCTTCCCCTCCTGCGATCGACGATGCACTGGTGGGAGGACAACACCAACCGGCTGGCCGTGGCGCTCGGACTGGGGCTGCTGACCATCGTCTTCTATGCCGTGGTCCAGGGCCCGGTCGCGGCCCTCCTGGCGATCGAGCACGCGATCCCCGGCGAGTACATCCCGTTCATCATGCTCCTCTTCTCGCTCTACGTCATCTCGGGCGGGATCTCGATCACCGGCGACCTGAAGGCCACGCCGACGGTGAACGCCGGATTCATCCTGGTGGGCACCCTGATCGCGAGCTTCATCGGCACCACCGGCGCGAGCATGCTGCTGATCCGGCCCTTGCTCGAGACGAACCGGGAACGGAAGCACGTGGTGCACACCGTGGTCTTCTTCATCTTCCTGGTGAGCAACATCGGCGGCACGCTGCTTCCGATCGGCGACCCTCCCCTTTTCCTGGGCTACCTCCGCGGCGTCCCCTTCGACTGGACGCTCGTGCTCTGGAAGGAATGGGCGTTCCTCGGGGTGATCCTCCTCGCGCTCTACTGGATCTGGGACACGATCGTGGTCCGCAAGGAGACCCCGCTCGATGCGGCGCTCGACGACGCGATCCGGCGGCCGCTGCGGCTCACCGGCTCGGTGAATCTCCTGCTCCTCCTCGGGGTGGTGTTCGCCGTCGCGCTCCTCGATCCCTCCAAGCCGATCCCCGGCACCGAGATCCACGCGTTCCCGTTCTGTCGGGAACTGGTGATGCTCGGCCTCGCCGGAGCCAGCCTGGCCCTCACGCCGTCCGGAATCCGCGCGGCGAATCGATTCAACTACCACGCCATCGTGGAGGTCGCCGCCCTCTTCGTGGGAATCTTCCTGAGCATGCAGGTGCCGCTTGCGGTGCTCAAGGCGAACGGCGCCGAACTCGGACTCGAGAGCCCCACGCACTTCTTCTGGCTGACCGGGATCCTCTCCAGCTTCCTCGACAACGCCCCGACCTACCTCGTGTTCTTCCAGACCGCGGAGTCGATGACCCCCGCCGCCGGCGAGGGCATCCTCGATCTGCAGAACGGCGGCCACATCCGCGAGGACCTGCTCACCGCGATCAGTCTCGGAGCGGTCTTCATGGGCGCGAACACCTACATCGGCAACGGCCCGAACTTCATGGTGAAGTCGATCGCCGAACAATCCGGGGTCCGGATGCCGAGCTTCTTCGGCTACATGGTGTACAGCGTCATCGTGCTCATCCCGGCGATGATCCTCGTCAACCTGCTCTTCCTCTGATCCTGCTCTTCCTCTGATCCTGATCTTCCGGGCGAAGGCCCGGACTGGAGTCCGACCATGTCACTGAAACGATTGATCGTCGCCCTCGGAGGCTCCGAGTACATGGAGTCCGCGGTCGCCGAGGCCTGCCAGATCGCCCGGCGGAACGACGCCGAGATCGTGGGCGTCGCGGTCATGGACGAAACGCTCGTCGATCCCGTGGAACCGGCCCCGATCGGCGGAGGCGCCGCCGCGGCGGATCTTCGGAAGGAACGGACCGCGGCGGTGGAAGCGGGAATGAACGACGCGATCGAGGTCTTCACGCGAATCGTCGAAGGCGCGGGTATTCCCCACCGGACCGAACGATTCTTCGGCGACGCCCAGACGGCGCTCGCCGACGCCCTGCGGCTCGCCGACCTGGCGATCATCGGAATCCGACACGCCTTCGACTACGGCACGGTCGCCCACGCGGACGATTTCCTCGGCCGCGTCGCCCGAGCGTCCGGCCGCCCGATTCTCGCGATGACCACGCCCGCACGACCGATCGATCGCGTCGTGGTGGCCTATGACGGATCGACCGCCTCGGCGGACGCCCTTCGGGCCTTCGGGGTGCTCAACGGTTTCTCGCCGTCCACGATCCGCGTCGTGCACTGCCGGGAGGACGGGGTCGAATCGGATCGCCTGCTCGAGGAAGCCGCCGCCTATCTCCGTCTCCATGGCCACGAAGCGGTCCAATTTTGAGCTAAGGTGCGTAGTTAGATGTAGAGCTCAGATAGGACAATTGTTCAGCTGCACCCTGACTCGTGCTTGTCCCTGGTAAGTCTTCAGCTGGCATGCTCAACGTGGAGCATTGGTGC
>JAACEA010000250.1 GCA_009936695.1 Planctomycetia bacterium | reverse complement strand
CGACGACCGCGCGTTCCCCCGAAGTCGGTCCGGGCGATCCGACCGACCCCCGTTCCCCGTTCGCCTGCTGACGTTTCCCAGCGGATGGTCAGGAAACCGGGCACTGCATCACCGTCATCGAATTGACGATTCGCGCGATACCGTCAGCATGCAGGCACGCGATCGTGACGAGAGACGAAAATCCCTGAAAAAATAGGTGTTTCCGCACCAAATTGCGCCAATCCGCTTGAGGCGACGGCCGGGCCCGCCTTATGTTGCGACCGCCCGAATCACCCTGTCGCCCAACCGGAGAAGAGCATGCCCATCACGATCTTCCCTCGAAACCGCCCACGTTCCACCGAGCGCCTTCTTGCAGCGTTCGGCCTGCTGGGCGCAATGCTTCCGGCCGCCCTCGCGACCGCGTCGAACACCGGGGCGCCGGTGACGCGTGACGCCGCGGACGATCGGCCGAACGTGGTGTTGATGCTGGCGGACAATCTCGGGTACGGCGACCTCGGCTGCTACGGAAGCGGCGGCATCGTGCGGGGCATGCCCACGCCGAACATCGACGCACTCTCCGCCGAAGGTCTCATGCTCACGCAGTTCTTCGTGGAGCCGGGCTGCACGCCCACCCGGGCCGGACTCATGACGGGTCGTCACAGCGTCCGGGCCGGACTCGGAAGTATCATCGTCGCCGGCACCCCGAGCTCGCTCCAGGACGAGGAGTTCACCATGGCCGAGCTGTTCAAGAAGAACGGCTATGCAACCGGCATGGTCGGGAAGTGGCACCTCGGCCAGGAGGAACAGAGCCTTCCGATCAACCAGGGCTTCGACACCTACAAGGTCGGCATCCTCGAAACCACCGACGGGACCCTGTATCCGGAGTCCATGCGGCGGACCGGCATGGATGAGGAGGCCATCGTCCGGACCCGCCCCTACATCTGGGAGTCCGACGGCAAGGGCAAGCTTCGCAAGGTTCGTCCGTACGATCTGGCCTACCGCGACCAGGTGGAGGGCGACATCGCCGGCGCGGCGGTCGAGTTCATCGACGACCACGCCTCGAAGAAAGAGCCCTTCTTCCTCTACGTCGGGTGGTCGCACGTCCACTATCCCGCCGGCGCAGCCGAGGCGTTCCAGGGACGTTCACCCGCCGGCCCCTACGGCGACATGCTGATGGAGCATGATCATCGGGTCGGCGAGATCCTCGACGCGGTCGATGCCGCCGGCATTCGCGAGAACACCGTGGTGGTGTATCTCTCGGACAACGGCCCCGTCCAGTTCCAGGCGTCGAACGACGACTTCTCCGGCAGTTCCCCCGGCCCGTTCCGTGGCGAGTGCGGGGACGTGCTCGAGGGCTCGCTCCGGGTTCCCGGCATGATCCGCTGGCCCGGACGCGTTCCGGTCCGGAAGAGCAACGAGATGGTCGCGATCCACGACTTCCTTCCGACCTTCGCGAGCCTGCTCGGGGACGAACTCCCCACCGAACGGCCGATCGACGGCCGAGATCAGCTCGACTTCTTCAAGGGCGAGCAGGAGAAGTCCGCCCGAGAGGACCTCATCTCCTTCATCGACGGCGAGATCGCCGCGGTCCGCTGGCGAAACTGGCGGATCTACCCGAAGCAGATCATCGAGTCGTCGGGCAATCCCTCCGCCCTCGGCGTGCTCTCCCAGCGGGCCGAGGGGACGGGATATCCGGCCCTCTTCAACATCGCCCGCGATCCGCGGGAGCGGTGCAACGTCGTCGGCACGGATGCCTGGGTCCTCGGTGCGTACATGAAGATCGTCGGGCAGTATCTCGAGAGCCTGAAGGCCCACCCGAATCCGGCGCCGTTCAGCATGACGAAGTTCCCCACGGGCGCGGCGAGGTAGCCGCGCCCTCGAGGACTCGACCACGCCCCATCACCGGAACAGGAACGCCCCACATGCCCGTGCCGCGCCGATCCTCGACCCTGCGTTCCTCGCGCTTCACCGGTCGCGGTGTCGGCGCGGCGGTGGCATGCCTCGCGTGTTGGTGCCTCTTCGCTGCGGGTTGCAGCGTCACGGCTTCGGAGACGTCGTCCTCCGACGTGACCGGGACCGGCGAGCCCGCGCCCACCACGATGCGGGTCGCGACGTACAACATCCGCCACGGCCGGGGCACCGACGACGTGCTCGATCTCGAGCGCACCGCACGGGCGATCGCGGCCCTCGACGCCGACATCGTGGCCCTGCAGGAGGTCGACGAGCAGGTCGGACGGAGCGGCGGCGTCGACGAGGCGGCCACGCTCGGCCGAGCCCTCGGCATGCACCACGCCTTCGGCTCGTTCATGGACTACGACGGCGGGCGATACGGCCTCGCGATCCTCTCCCGCTGGCCGATCGAGTCGGCGACGACCTGGCGTCTGCCGACCGGCAACGAGCCCCGGGTCGCCCTGGCGATCGACGTCGATCCGCCCGGGATCGGGCCGTGCACGATCGTCGACGTGCACTTCGACTGGGTGAAGGACGACGGCTTCCGATTCGCCCAGGCGGAGGCCGTCGCCGAACGCCTCGCGACGCTGGATCGCCCCTGGATCCTGCTGGGCGACTTCAACGACACGCCCGGAACCCGCACCCGTCTTCTTCTCGGTGGGCTCGGGATCGAGGGGCGAAGTCCCGAGGACGGCTCGAACACGTGGCCGGCGACCGCGCCGACGGTCGACATCGACACGATCATCGCCGGCCCCGGAGACACGTGGACCGGCTTCGGGCGGCGGGTCGGATCCGAGACGATGGCATCGGATCATCGTCCGGTGACGGTGGAACTCGCCCCCCCCCGTCGGCCCTGACGGGAAGTCCCCGATACGCGATACTGCCGCCATGTCGAACGAGACCTCCACGACGTCCTCCCCACCCGCCGCGGTGTCGCTCGCCGATCTCCTCCTCTCGTCGCTTGCGATCGTGGCGTTCTCCCTCGCCCTGCTTCAACTCACCGGAATCCTCTCCGCCAGCGACGAGATGCCGCGTCTGCTGGATCTGATCGATCTCGGGATCTGTGCCTTCTTCTTCGTCGACTTCCTTCGGTCGCTGGGGAATGCGCCGAACAAATGGCACTACTTCCGGACCTGGGGCTGGTTCGATCTCCTCAGTTCCATCCCGATCATCCTGGTACCTGGCTCCACGCTGACGTACACCCCGGTCGCCCTCCGACTCGTCCGACTCGCCAGGGTGTTCCGGGCCATCCGCTCGGTTCGGATGATCGTTCGAATCGCACGGCATGACCGCTCGAGCGCGGTGCTCACCGGCATCCTGCTCTTCAGCGTGGTCATCTCGGTCGGCAGCTGCATCGGCGTACTCTGGGCGGAGACCCGGCCGGACCTTCCGCCCGAGGTCAAGAGCGAAGTCACGCTCGACACCGCGAACGAGATCCTCTGGTGGGCGGTCGTCACCTGTTCGACGGTCGGCTACGGCGACGCCGCGCCCGTGACGAGCGCGGGCCGGATCTTCGCGGTCGGACTCATGATGGTCGGAATCGGTGCGTTCGGCACCGTGACCAGCACCCTCGGCATCTTCATCGGAAGGCTCCGGGAGTCGACCCCTCGGCATGTCGAGACGAACCACGAGCGTCTGGTGAACATCGAACGGCAACTCTCCGAGATCGCCGATCGACTTCGAGGCGATCCCGAGAACGATTCGTCCCGCGAACGCGATCCAGTAGACTGACACCGCGATGCACCCCACCACCAACCACCGTTCCCCCCGGGAGGTCCACGAACCGCTGGACCTCGCCATCGTGGGGGGCGGGGTCTCGGGGCTCTACAGCGGATGGCGTTGCGCGGCGCAGGGGGACCCCGGCTCGATCGCGATCTTCGAATGCTCCGGTCGCACTGGAGGCCGATTGCTCTCCGTCCAGCCACCCGGACTCGGCGGACTCCATCTGGAGCTCGGCGGCATGCGATTCTCGACCGCCCACCGACACGTCGCGGGCCTGGTGGAGGCGTTCGGACTCGCGACCCGCCCGTTCCACGTGCACGATCCCGGCAACATCGCCTATCTCCGCGGGCGGATCCTCCGACGTTCGGACCTCGCGGACCCGGCACGACTCCCCTACCACATTCCACCCGAGGATCACCGGGGGCTCGAGATCGGATTCACGGCACTGGCCACGGAGCGGTATCTCCGCGCGTGCATGTCGGTGGACGAGCCGGAGATCGACTTACAGACGGTGGACTGGGAACGCGTCGCGAAGGAGGGCGTCTTCCATGGACACCACGTGTCGAAGATCGCGATGCAGTACGCCTTCGAGCGTTGCGTGAGCACCGAGGCGCGGCGATTCTCCCAGGACTCCAGCGGCTACAGCTCCATCTACAAGGGAACGGCGACGGTCGGCTTTCCGTGGGTCCTGCGGGACTACCACCATTCGATCCGGTTCAAGTCCTGCACCGACGGCTTCTGCGCGCTGACGAGGGCGTTGCGAGACCGGTTCCTCGCCGCGGGAGGCGTGATCCACACCGAATCGCGCCTCGTGGGCTTCGATCTCGAGCCCACGAGCGGTGATCCTCCCATCCTGCGGCTGGAGATCGAGCGTGACGGTGCGATCCAGACGGTGCGAGCTCGTCGCCTCGTCCTCGCGATGCCTCGACGTGCGCTCGAACTCCTCGAGCCGCGGAGTCCGATGCTCGGACCATCCTCCCCCGAGGTCCATCGGATGATCCGATCGGTCACCCCCCGCCCGCTCTTCAAACTGGTGCTCTGCTATCGCACTCGCTGGTGGGAGGCGGTCGGCGTCCGACGAGGCCAGTCCGTGACCGATCTCCCGCTTCGGCAGGCCTACTACTGGGCTGCGCCGCCTCCCAACGAGGGCGGCGCGATCATGATCTACAACGACGGCGCGGATCTCGACTACTGGGAGAGCCTCTGTCTGCAGGAGGAGCGATACCCGATCCCCACGCATCACGACTTCGACGAGTCGATCGACACCGACGAACGGGCGGAGTGGCATGCGAACCCCGCGCCGCGGCTCCTGGTCGAGGAAGCCCACCGCCAACTGCTCGAGATGCACGGCGTCGAGGACGACGCCTCGATCGGCCCCTACGCCGCGGCGCATCGCGAATGGGATCTCGATCCCTTCGGGGGCGGGTCCAACTACTGGAACGAGGGCGTGGACACCCGTCTCGTCGAGGAACGCATGATGCAACCGGTCCCCGGGGTGCCGGTCCACGTCTGCGGCGAGGCCTACTCCCACGAACAGGGCTGGGTAGAAGGCGCCCTGATGACAGCAGAGGACCTCCTGCAAAACCACCTTGGGCTCCAACCTCCCGCCTTCTTAACGACCTCCAGACCCGAGCACCACCTCCATGGAGACTGATAAAAAAACACCGCGCACACCGCTTTTGTCTGCCGAGCTCGCTGGGGCACTCGCGCTGGGATTGACCGTTCTTGCCTGGGCGGGATTCTTCCTTTCCCTACGCGCCGGCGCGAAAGCGGCTCTGCCTGTGGGTGAGCTAGCAGTATTCCGTTTTCTTCCCGCCGCGCTATGCTTCCTGCCTGTGTTGTGGCGGCGCT
>JAACEA010000021.1 GCA_009936695.1 Planctomycetia bacterium | reverse complement strand
GCGACGCAAGGACCAGTTGATGGACAATCTCGGCGCGCTCGCGCTGACCTTGACGGCCGAGCAGACCGCGCGGCTCGACGAGGTCTCGGCTCCGACCCTTCCCTTCCCGCACGAGTTCCTCGGGTTCGCGGCGAACGCGATCCGGGGCGGCGAGACCGTCGACGGGGCATCAGGCGCTCGACCGGAGTTCCTGCCGGCGTCCGACGAGCAGCGTTGGTGAGCCTCGTGGTGTCCGTCGAACGAACGAGCCGTCGCCCGCAGGTCGCGGGGACGGCTCGTTCGCCATCAGGAGAGAACCGGTCGGGTGGTGCGGTTCAGCATCCACCCCAGTTGGCCATCAGGAGTCCGAAGTCCTTGCCGTCGACCTTGCCGTCGCCGTTCAGGTCGGCGTCGCAGGTGTCGTCGGTGCAGTCGCCCCAGGCGGCGAACAACAGGCCCTGGTCGCCGCCGTCCACCACCCCGTTCCCGTCGAGGTCGCCGGTGCATGCGGTGCAGCTGGTGGACGCCTGTCCGACGCAGACCTCGTCCCAGGCGTCGTTGCAGCAGAACGGGTCGACGGCGCAGATCAGATCGCAGCAGGTCGAATCATCGCAGGAGGGGGTCTCCTTCGCGGCGAGGCAGTCGCCCGCCGCGGGATCGCCGCAGTCCGGAAGCGTCGAGAGCATGATCGAGGCGAAGGTCGTCATCTCGCCGCCGTCGGGGCCCATCTCCACGCCGTGGACGTGAGCGATGGCGTCGTAGGTGAATCGATATCGACCAGGTCGCAGCAGGCCGGTCTGTTCGTATTCCGTCTCGGGCTGATCACCGGACGCGCCGGTGTGCGACCAGTCGAGGATGGTGGCGAGCGTGGCCCCCGACGAGTCGATCCGCTCGAGGAGGGCGGAGCCGACGACTTCGCCCGCATCGGCCGAGAACATTCCGTAGAAGACCGCATCCGCCTGCAGGCTTCCGGTTCGTCCGACTTCGAAGGTCGCGACGACGTCGCTTCGAGTCAGAGTGTAGGAGCCGCCGTGTTCGTTGGTCCGTGCGGAGACGAATCCGCCGATGTAGTCGGCATCGACCCGCGTCCACTGCCAGGCTTCACCGTCGCTGCCGGCGTCGCTGCCGTAGCCGGCGTCGTACCACATGCCGGTGTCCTCGTTCACGACGTAGTGAGGCGTGGTGCCGAGCAGGGGGTCCGCGATGTCGACCTCGTTGCTCCGGTACGAGGAGAGTTCCTGGAACGGCTCGACCGACTCGACGGCGGTGGCCACCCCGGTGGCGAGGAGCAGGCTGGTGGATCCGGTGATGGTGGCGAGGTGATTCATGGGGGTTCCTTCCTTCGGTGGGTTCCGGTGAACACCTGCCCGTAGGGCGCAGCCTGCGGGGTGTGACACGATTCAGGGGGAGGAATTCGAGTTTCCGTCTATATTCGGCCTCATGGACCGAGAAACGCTGATTCAGGCGATCAGGGGGCTGGTGACCACCGATCCTCGGATCGAGGTCGCCTGGTTGGGAGGGGCGGATGCCACCGGTCGGGTCGATTCACGAAGCGATCTCGATCTGATGCTGGCGGTGGGCCGTGGCCATCTGGAGTCCGCCCTCGAGACCTTCGAGGAGGGACTGGATCGCGTCGTCGGCATCCGTCATCGGCATCGATTCATCGAACCACACTGGACCGGCTTCGATCAGGCGATCTATCTGTGCCGTGATCTCTCGGATGACCTCGCGGTCGATCTCACGTGGGTGCCGACCGACACGCCGCCCGAACGGCGGCTGGTCGAAACGGATCGCCATGGTGAATCCGTCGTGCTCGTCGATCACCTGGGCTGGTTCGATCGCCCGACCCGGAGCGATGTCGACCGTCACGCCGCCGGAATCGACCGAAGGCTCGCTCGGATCCACGGGCTTCATCCGTTCTTCGTCTCGATCGTCCGAAAGGCGATCGCCCGCGGTCGTGGTCTCGAAGCGCTCGACGGATACCGCACCAGGATGCTCGTGCCGCTGTGCGATCTGATGCGGATCGAGCACGATCCGGCCCGGTTCGATTTCGCATTTCGCTACGTCGACCGTGATCTTCCCGACGACGATCGAGCCCTGCTCGAATCGTTGGCCTTCGTTCCCGGTCCGGAGGAACTTCCGGGTCGGCTGGACGAGTGTCGACTCGAGATCGAGCGACGACTCGCCCGTCTCACCGTCGGCCGACGGGTTCCCGCTCCAGGAGCAGCCGACGCGGCGAAGCCTTCGGACCGTAGGTGATGCCGAAGCGTTCACGGGCGACGGTCGAGATCAGTTCGACCACCTCCGCCGGATCATCGACGATCTGGAGCCGATCGGGGTCGTGCGCCGAGATCGTGCCTTCGCGGATCATCCGATCTCGAAGAAAGTCGAGCATCGGCGTCCAGAACTCGCGCCCCATCAAGACGATCGGGAAGTCGACGACCTTCCCGGTCTGCACGAGCGTCGCGATCTCGAAGAGCTCGTCGAGCGTGCCGAATCCGCCGGGCATCACCACGAAGGCGTAGGAGTACTTGACGAGCATCACCTTCCGCACGAAGAAGTAGTGGAAGGGGATCTCGAGATCGAGGTAGGGATTCGAGGTCTGCTCGTGCGGCAGTTCGATGGTCGCGGCGATCGACCGGCCGCCGACGTCCCTCGCCCCTCGATTCGCCGCCTCCATGATGCCCGGACCGCCGCCGGTCATGATGGTGAATCCGGCCTTCGCGATCTGGGCGGAGGTTTCCCGGGCGAGTCGATAGTGCGGGTTGTCCTCGGTGAACCGAGCGGATCCGAAGACGGTCACGCAGGGGCCCACGAAGTGGAGGCGACGGAAGCCGCGCAGGAATTCGTTCGCGATCCGGAGAATCCGACCGAACTCGAAACGCCTCGATTGCGGGCCTTCGAGAAACCGGAGTTCCGGGATGTCGGCCTGTTCGCCGGGCCGAAACGGATCAAGTTCGTGCGGAGGAAGGTTGGTGTCGGGAGTGGTCATCCGCTCATGCTACGGCCAGTTCGCGCGGTATCCACCCGGGCCGATCCGATACCATCCGACGATGACCATGATTCTCTCCGAAGGCGTCTGGACCGAAGTGGATGGCGGGAACGGCACGTTCCAGGCGGTCGATCCCACGACCGGTGAACGCATCGAATCCGAGTACCCGGTCTGCTCGTGGGCCGACCTCGACCGGATGGCCGTCGCCTCCGCCGCGGCGGTCGGACATCCCGCGAATCGCGAACCGGAACGGATCGCCGGGTTCCTCGAGGCGTACGCGGGCCGACTGGACGCCCGGCGGGAGGCGATCGCGACGATGGCTCACCGGGAGACTGGACTGCCGCTGGAGCCACGGCTCCGGGTCATCGAGTTCGATCGAATGCTCGGGCAGCTCCGGCAGGCGGCCGACGCGGCCCGCGACGTTGGTCCCGACTCCTGGCGTTCTCCGATCATCGACGAGGCGACGGGAATCCACAGCGACCGCGGCCCGCTCGGCGGTGCCGTGCTCACCATCGGTCCGAACAACTTCCCGCTGGCCTTCCATGGTGTCTCGGGCGGTGACTTCGCATCGGCGATCGCGGCGGGGAATCCGGTCATTGCGAAGGGGCATCCGCTCCATCCCGGGACGGGTTCGATGCTCGCCGCCTGTGCGGCTGAAGCCGTCGCCGATGCCGGGCTTCATCCCGCGACCGTCCAGTTCTTCCATCACTGCACGCCGGAGGACGGACTTCGCCTGATCGCGCATCCCGCGATCGCCGCGGTGGGTTTCACGGGCAGCCGTGCGGCGGGGCTCGCCATCAAGGCGGCGGCCGACGCCGCCGGAAAGCCGGCCTTCCTCGAAATGTCCAGCGTGAATCCGGTCTTCGCGCTTCCGGGTGCCGTGTCCGGAGGCGCTGCCGGCATCGGCGAGGCGTGGGCGGGGTCGATCCTGATGGGCGCGGGTCAGTTCTGCACCAAGCCGGGCATCCTGATCGCGATCGGTGGCGAATCGAAGCCACTGCTGGATGCCGCGATCTCGACGTGCGAAGCGGCAGCGCCCGGGACCCTGTTCTCGGCGGAAGCGACCCGCGAGCTGGAGTCCGGCATCACCGCGATGATCGAGGCCGGCGCCGACGTGCATTGCGGAGGTAACGCCGCGAGTCCGGGCAGTCGTTTCGAACCGACCCTGCTCTCGGTCGGTGCGTCACGTTTCCTCGATCGATTCGAGATTCTCTCCGCCGAGCGTTTCGGTCCGGTCGGGCTCTTCGTCTCGGCCTCCAGCGTCGACGAGGCGATCACGATCGCGGATCGGCTGGAGGGTCAGTTGACGATCACCATGTACACCGGGGACGGTGACGACGATGCCTGGGATCGCCTCGCGACCGTCCTGCGTTCCAGATGCGGTCGGCTTCTCGAGAACAAGATGCCCACCGGGGTCGCGGTGGTTCCCTCGATGGTTCACGGTGGGCCGTATCCGGCGACCGGGCATCCCGGGTTCACCGCGGTCGGGATGCCGACGAGCATCGGACGCTTCTCGATGGCTCGTTGCTGGGACGGCGTTGCGACCGCACGTCTTCCCGAGTGGCTCCGGTGACCGACGCGATCGTCGCATCCCGAATCGACGGACTTCGGATCGGAATCCTGCATCACGATCGAACCCGGATCGTCAGACGCGGCTATCTCATCGATCTGATGGCGGATCTCTGGCAGGAACGCGGAGCCGAGGTGGTCGACATCATCGGGACCGACACGCCGGTTGCGGTGGACCTGCTCCTGCTCCACGTCGACCTGTCGGTGGTTCCCGAAGCGTACCGCCGCTTCGCGGAGAATCACCAGTGTGTGATCAACCTCTCGGCGACCGACATTCGGAAGCGCAGTTACCTCGACGATCTGGTCGGGCGCGAAGACGAGTGTTCGGGGCCGGTGATCGTCAAGTCGAATCTGAATCACGGGGGTCTTCCGGAGCGGCTGCTCGGTTCTCCACGAAGCGGGCTCGGAAAGCTCACGGCCGGAATCGGGCGACGGCTTCGGCGGCGGCTGGGCCTGGTGGATGAGATTCGATCGAAGACCGATTACGAGGTCTTCCCGGATCGAGGCTCCGTTCCAGCCAGGAGATTCGAAGATGGTTCCGTGGTCCAGCCGTTTCGCCCCGAGCGACTCGATGGAGACTTCGTCCTGCGCGAGTATTACTTCCTCGGTGAGATCGAGGTTCTCAGCATGGAGATCGGATCGGATCCGATCCTCACCACCGGGCGTCAGGTCGAATTCAGGGTGGCTTCCCCGCCGCCGGAGGTGCGGGCGGTTCGAGATCGACTG
>JAACEA010000249.1 GCA_009936695.1 Planctomycetia bacterium | reverse complement strand
CGAGGCTCGCCACCTGCCGAGCCAGTCGCCCGAGCTGACCCACGTCGATGAACATCTCGACGTCGGGATTCGTCGGCAACCACGAACGCATCGACGTCAGCGTCGGATCCGAGTCGAGACCCGGCGCGGTCACCCCGGCCTCGACCGCCCGGGCAAGCACGTCGGGACGGCGACTGAACGTCATGACGTAGCCGCCCCCGACCACCTGCCCGAGGCCCTTGAGACCACGCGGCCCGAACATCATCTTCTCGACGGTGAGTTGAAGCGAGGCATCGCCGACGGTTCCCGATTCGTCACGCTGGTTCGCCTTCGCGATCGCGGCGGTCATCTCGAACTCATCGGCGACGCCCCCCTTGCGCTGCTTCACGTCGTTCTGCCAGGTCGTCTTCCGCTCCAGCGCCCCCGTGACGCCCGACATCGCCGGGACGGCCTCGGCCATCGCCGATCGCACGGACTCGGGATCCTCGGTCAGGAGAACCAGCGAGGCATCGTTCAACGCCCCCCCCATCGCGACGCCGAGCTTGCTGGGATACATCGCGAACTCCATCCCGTGCATCGAAGGTCCGATCGTCGACATCCATCCGGGGACCATCGCCGCGTCCACATCGAGCGCAGAAAGAAGTTCCATCATCCCGGCATAGCCACCGAGACCGTCGAAGTCGACACCCATCGCCATGTAGAACCGCTGGCTGGGCAGGCGACCGAGCACCGACCCCGACGCACCACCTGCCGGGGGCCCGATCTTCGTCGCGAGCGCCGACATGGGGCCACCCGCATCGAAGCGGGTCCAACTGCGGACGCCGATCGCCAGCGCATCGACGTCGACCGCGAGCACCAGTTCCGCCGCGTCCGACCCGAGCCGGTCGATCATCGATCCCATCCCGAGATCCGCCATGCCGGCCATCCCCGCCGCCGGTGCATTGGCCTCCGCGGCCTCGATCACGGCGGCGCGAGTCGATTGCAGCGTCCCACCATCGATTCGAACGAGGATGTCTGCCTGTCGCATTCCCTTGGAAGCATCGGGACCGAATCCCTTCGCGAGTTCATCCGCGAGCCGTTCGCTCGGCTTCCAGGAGGCGAGCAGATCCTCGCGCGAGGCGATCAGGACGTGAGCCTCGACCACCTTGAGATGCACGACTTCACCATCCCGGGTTCGATGAGCCGAATCACCTTCGGCCGCGTCCGCGTCGAAATTGGCTTCGATGAACCGCGTCGCATCCTCCACCGGAATCGCGACGACGCCATCGCCGTCCGCCAGTGATTCCCCGGACTCGGCCCAGGCCGCGAGCGACCCGCGTTCGTCGAACCCGGCCGCGATTCCGAACTGCGAGATGATCACGTCGATCGGCCGGCCCGCCACCGCGAGTTCCGGCCGATTCGCCCGATCCAGCATGTCACCAAGATCCGCGTTCAGGGCCGAGAGGCTGGGAATCACCATCCAGGCGACCGCATCGTCCGGGACGATGCCGAGGGCGTCGGCGAGCCGATCCGCATGGATCGTCGAACTCCATCCGAGAGGACCGAAGAGAGTGGCGAGGACGAGCGCGGAGAGGCTTCGTCGGCGACGTGAGATTCGAATCATGGTCAGGCTCCTGTCCTCGTACTCTATGCCGATCCCCGCCGCGATCATCGGGAACGCGGCATCCTTCTTCCGGCTGCACCGAGGACCGACGTGACGTTCTCCATCTTCCTGCTGCTGACCATGGTCGCCGCGATCGGAGTCGCAAGGCTGCTCCGAGGACTCGGGCTCCCCGGCGCCAGGATCATCGGCGGCCTCGTGGTGGGGATCATCCTCGGCCCGGTGGTGCTCGGCCGGATCGCCCCGGATGACTGGATCCGCATCGTGATGGGCGGGCAGATGGAACGGGCCCGGATCCACGAAGTGGAGCGAGATCACGCCGCGTGGCGGTTCGCCGCCGCGACCGTGCCCTTGTCACCGGAGGAATTCGACGAAGAGGCGGTACGGCATCGAGCCGAACTCGAGCCGCTCCAAGCCCGGCTCCAGGCGGTGGAGACGACGCATGCCCGCCCCTGGGCGATCCTGAGCGTTCTTCTCGCCGCCGGCGCGGCCGCCAGCGGACGGGCATCCCGCCGTCCGCTGGAGCCGACGCCGAATCGAGACGACTCGGTGGCCGCGGGATCCTGGGCGGCGTTGTTTCCCGCACTCGCCACCTGGACCGTCTTCGCGATGACCGGTCGGGAGGCATTCGGGCCGGAAGCGATGTTCACCGCCGCCGCGGTGGGGATCGCGGGCTGGTCGATCGACGCACGAGACCGACGCCTCGCGGGCGACGCCTCGGCGTTTCTTGAACGGGCGTCATCGACGGCGATCTGGATCGCCTGCGGAATCGCCGCGATCGCGGCCTGGAAGAGCGGCAGCGGATGGGGTGTTGTCGGGATCTGCGCCGTCCCCATGTGCATCCCCCTCATCCGTCAGACCGGTCTTCGCCGCGGATTCCGCCGACTTCGAGACGACGCCCTTCTGCCGTCCCTGGCGGCGGTGTGCGTGCTTCGGAGCGAGTTCTTCCTCGACGTCCCGTGGGGACTGACCCTGCTCCTCATCCTCATCGCGGGAGACGGTCGCTGGCTCGGTTGGTATGCGGGCCTTCGACTCTCCAACGCGCCCGCCACCTCGCCGCTCCGGGCATCGCTGTCGGTGACCGACGTGGCGGGGCCGCAGCTCGCCGTGACGGCGACCGCGATGGCCCTCGGCGTGATCGGCCCCGGAATCGGCTTCGCCCTGGTGATCGCCGCGGCCGCCATCGATCTCACATCCCCCCTGAGAAGACACATCGCCCGAGGCGTCGAGCGCCCGGGCGATGAAGACGCTTCGGATTGAACGGGTCGGTCCTTCAGGCCCCGGCGGACGGCGCCTTCTTCGTGGTACCGGACTTCACCGCGGCCGCCTTGCTGGTCGCCTTCTCGATCGCCGCCTTGAACTGCGCGCTTCCCGGATCCGCTCGACTGTCGAAGAATTCGATGGTGGTGCCGTCGGCGTGCACGAGGTACTTGCAGAAGTTCCAGCCGGGGAGCTTTCCGGTCCGGGTTCCAAGAAACTCGTAGACCGGGCTCTGACCCTTGCCGGGCTTCACCGAGATCTTCGACATCATCGGGAAGTCCACGCCGTACTTCGACGAACAGAAGGTCTTGATCTCGGTTTCCGTTCCGGGCTCCTGGCCTCCGAAGTCGTTGCAGGGGAAGCCGACGATGAGGAGGCCCTTGTCCTTGAACTGGTCCTGCAATGCCTGCAGGCCCGCGTACTGCCTCGTGAATCCGCATCGACTGGCGACGTTGACGACGAGGATCGTCTTGCCCTTCCAATCCTCGAACTTGATCTCCTTGCCGTCGATCGTCTTCGCCTGAAGGTCGAACATGGTCTTGTCGTTCCACTTCTCCCGAAGTTCCGGGGTCACGGGCATGGACTGTGAACAGGCGATGCCCGCGATCGAAAGTACGACGCCGGCGATGGTCGAAGTGAGTCGGCTCTGGAGGGTCATGGTCGGTTCCGATGT
>JAACEA010000248.1 GCA_009936695.1 Planctomycetia bacterium | reverse complement strand
GCCAGTCTCAACTCCGCGAGCAGCCCGTTCCGAAGACGCTGATCGAGGTCGTAGCTGGTCGCCGCATCAAGAACCCCGACCCGGGCGACGCCACCGCGAATCCCTCGAACCCGGGTCGTCGCGGCGATTTCCGACGGAACCACCGCTTCCCAGGCGTCGAGAAAGCTCCCGGCACCCCGGCGAGCCCGGCTGGCCTCTCGACGGAACTGATCGACCATGCCACCGATCTCGAGATTCCGTTCCGGACGACACCGGTGACGTCGCAACTGCTCGATCGAGGACTCCGCGAAGGCGGAGCCCTGCTTCCGAGCCTCGTTTCCGACGTGCATGGCGGGGCTGGTGTGATCCATGTGATCCTTGATTCCGCTGAAGAGCATAATCGACCGATCGGACGGCATCGTCGCAAGATTCGCCGTCCACCGATGACCCAGAACGACTCCAGATTCGGCAAGCCAAGCGGCAGATCGGCGGCGGCGTGATGGGTCCGCTACTCTCCCGGCAATCATGACCGGCGTTTCCATCGTCAATCTCGTCAAGAAGTTCGGGTCGACCGTCGCGGTCGCCGGCGTCGATCTCTGGATCGAAGCCGGCTCACTCTTCTTCCTCCTCGGACCATCAGGCTGCGGCAAGACGACGCTGCTTCGAATGATCGCCGGATTCGAGCGACCGAATGCGGGCATGATCCGTTTCGGAGACCGGGACGTCACCCGACTGCCGCCCGAGAAGCGGGATGCGGGAATGGTCTTCCAGGGCTACGCACTCTGGCCGCACCTCTCCGTCTTCGAGAACGTGGCCTTCGGACTGCGGGTCAGGAAGCTCCCGAACGCCGATCTCCAGCGTCGAGTGGGCGAAGCGCTCGAACTGGTTCAGATGACCGGATATGCGGATCGCAAGCCGACGCAGCTCTCCGGTGGACAACAGCAGCGGGTCGCCCTCGCCCGGGCACTCGCATTCCGGCCCAGCGTGCTCCTGCTCGATGAACCGCTCTCGAATCTCGATGCGAAGCTTCGCCTCGAGATGCGACACGAGATCCGTCGCATCGTGGACGACGCGCAGATCACGACGATCTACGTGACCCACGATCAGGAAGAGGCCTTGTCGCTCGCGGACCAGATGGCCGTGCTTCGCGACGGGCTTCTCGTCCAGGCCGGCCCCCCCCGCAAACTCTACGACGCGCCGAAGTCCAGGTTCACCGCGAGTTTTCTCGGCGAAACGAATTTCGTGGAAGGCACCATCGAGTCGATCGAGGGCGACACCACCGTCGTCGCCACGCCACTGGGTCGCCTGCGGTCGGCCCGCAGCCTCGAAAAGGCGAGCGTGGGTGATGAGATCTCGGTGTCACTGCGACCCGAGGCGTTCCGACTGGGACCACCGACCGAGGGTTGGAACCCCGTCTCCACGACGCTTCAGCGGTCGATGTTTCTCGGTGAAACGGCGCAGCTGGAAGTGGCAACCACCTGGGAATCGATGCTGAAGGTGCTGGAACTCCACCCTCGAACCGAGCGTTCGAAGGGGGAGGCGATCGAACTCGCGATCGATCCGGCCGACGTCGTGCTCCTCTCCGAGTGACGTTCACTCCGTCGACTCGATCGGTCGCGCGAATTCCATGAAACGCCACCTGCTCATCGCGGCTCGACTGCTTCTGGTCGCCATCGGTGTGCTCGCCGTCATCCTGCTGGTCGATTGGCGAACCGTCGTCGTGATCCCCCCGGGATCACCCGGCCCCGATGCACGCATCGTCGACGTCCCGACCGAGTTCGCCGTGCTGGAGACGACCTCGCTCGACGATGGCCGGGTGCAGGCCCGTTTCGAAGACGGCACCACCGAGACCGTCCCGGCAGACTGGATCAGACCCGGACTCCTCTCGGTCCTCGGTGATGCCGACGCCTTCTGGCTGCTTCTGGGGCTTGCGATCGCCGGTGTCATCTATCCGCTCCAGACGACTCGGTGGTGGGCACTCATGCGGTGCCGCGGCATCAGCGCGAACTGGCTCAAGACCCTCCGACTCGTGATGGCGGGCGCGTTCTGCAATTTCCTGCTCCCCGGCACCGAGGGCGGTGACGTGGTGAAGGCGTGGGGTGTCGCCGCCGGCAGCGGCCGGCGCATCGAGGCCGTCATGAGCGTGATGGTCGATCGAATCACCGGAATCACCGGCCTCATCCTGCTCGCCGCCATCGCGGGCCTCGCGGCCGAAGGCGTCGGGGCCGGAACCGAACTCGGTCGGTGGGCGGGATGGACGATGCTCCTGCTCGTCACCGTCGTCGCAATCACGTTCGTGTTCGCAGGCCGTGAGTGGATCAGGGTGCCACAACGTCTGGACCGGTTCGGTCGGGGCCTGCCAAGCCGGGTGATCGCGGCGGCGACCGCGTACTTCGGACATCCGGGAGCGCTGGTGTCGGCGACGCTGCTCTCGCTGCTCGTCCAGACGCTGCTCGCTCTCGTCGCCGGGTGTTGTGCTCGATCACTGGATGCCCCGATCGAACTCTCGGTGATCCTGGTCGCCATGCCGCTGATCTTCCTCGCGGCCGCGATCCCGATCACCTGGCAGGGCGTCGGCGTGATGGAACTCGCCGCCATCGGCCTTCTCGTCGGTGACGGGGGTGTCTCGGTGAACCAGATCGTGGGCATGCTTCTGCTCTACCGCGGCATCGAATTCGCCTGGAGCCTCGCCGGTGCCGTTCCGGTCCTGCGAGGGGGCATTCGGATCCACCCCCATCGCACCATCGAACCCGCCGGATCCGAAGTCTGAGTGCGGATTCGGGCGGATCGTTCTGCTAGCATTTCGAGATCGGAGTGCCTCTCGCGATGCGTCAAGAGTTCCTTCCATTCGCCCGTCCCTCGATCAGCGAGGAGGATGTCGCCGCGGTGACCGAGGTCCTGCGAAGCGGATGGATCACCACCGGCGCTCGATGCAACGACCTCGAATCCGCGTTCCTCGATCGCCTCGGCACCGACCGGGCGGTGGCGACGTCCAGCGCCACCGGCGCGATGCACCTCGCCCTGCTCGCCCTCGACGTCGGTCCCGGCGACGAGATCGTCACGCCGTCGATGACCTGGGTCTCGACCATCAACATGATCGTCCGACTCGGCGCGACGCCGGTGTTCGTCGACGTGGATCGCGACACCCTCATGGCCGGCCCCGAGGCGATCGAAGCCGCGATCACGGAACGCACCCGCGCGATCAGTCCCGTCGACTACGCGGGGGCCGCTGCAGAACTTCCCGCGATCCGGGAACTCGCGGCGAAGCGCGGCATTCCCGTGATCGAGGACGCGGCCCACGCCGTCGGCACCCGACGACGCTGCGGCGAGGAGGTCGGCACCCGCGGGACCGCGATCTTCAGTCTCCATCCGATCAAGAACATCACCAGCGGCGAAGGTGGCGTGCTCGTCACCGACGATGCCGAGTTCGGTGATCGCGTGCGGCGACTTCGATTCCACGGCCTCGGCGTCGATGCCTGGGAACGCGGCCAACAGGGCCGTTCCCCGCAGGCCGAGGTTCTGGAACCCGGATTCAAGTACAACCTGCCCGACATGAACGCGGTGCTGGGCCACTCCCAGTTCAAGCGACTCGACGGCTTCATCGACCGCCGCCGTGATCTCGCCCTTCGCTATCGCGAACGACTCGCCGGGATTCCCGGAATCCTGCCGCTCGGTGATTCCCCCGAGACCGATCGACACGCCTGGCATCTCTTCATCGTGCGGGTCGACCCCGACGCGGCGGGGATCGATCGCGAAGGTTTCATGGCCGCGCTCAAGTCCCGGAACATCGGCACCGGCATCCACTTCCGCGCCGCTCACGGGCAACGATGGTTCGTCGACCATCCGGACCGTTGGCGCGCCGACGATCTCTCGAACACCGAGTGGAACAGCGAACGCATCTGCTCGCTCCCGCTGTTCCCCGCGATGCGGGACGAGGACGTCGACGAGGTCGCCGAGGCGATCCGCGAGATCGTCCCCTCCACTGGAAGCGTTCCGGCATGAGCGACACCGTCTCGATCATCATCCCCGTCTACAACGAGATCGAGAATCTCGACGCACTCCTCGAGCGCGTGGTCTCGACCTGCGAGACGCTTCCGAACCGCTCGGAGATCATTCTGGTCGACGACGGAAGCCGCGACGGCTCCACCGAACGGCTCGAGGCCGCGGCCCGGGTCTACGGTGGTCACCTGCGTGCGATCATTCTGAATCGCAACTACGGACAGCACGCGGCGATCATCTGCGGCTTCAGCCACGCACGCGGCGAGATCGTCATCACGCTC
>JAACEA010000247.1 GCA_009936695.1 Planctomycetia bacterium | reverse complement strand
TTCGATTCGGGGGCCATCATCCGCGGCTCCTCCGACTCCGCGGCGAGCGGCGGACGACCGCCTCGAATCCAGGATTCGGGCGTCACCGGCCCGCGATCGACGACCATCACGCCGAGGACGATCGGAAGATAGGCGAGACTGGTCAGGAACGCGGTCCGGGCCGCCTCGTCGCTCGGTGATCGCCAGAACTGGAGACACCGCAACGCGAACCACGAGCCGCAGACCGTCGCGGCCGCGGCGGAGAACCAGCCGGCGACGCCGAACATCGTGCCGGTGAGCCCCACCGGCACCAGCAGCGCGGCGGTGGTGGTCATGACCTGTCCGGTGATCCGCCCCGTGGGATCGAGCACCGGAAGCATCGCGTGTCCCCCACGTCGGTAGTCCTCGCGATACATCCATGCGAGGGCGAAGAAGTGTGGCAACTGCCAGACGAAGAGAATGCCTCCGAGGACCCACGCCCCCGCCTCCAGGCCCCCGGTCGCCGCGCTCCAGCCGATCATGGGCGGGATCGCGCCGCATACGGCGCCGAAGAGCGTGTTCGTCGTGGTGAGCGGCTTGAGCGGCGTGTAGATGAAGGCGTAGACGATCACGTTCGAGACCGCGAGGACCGCGGGCGTGATGCCGACCCAGCCCGCGAGCAGCGCGAAGCCGGCATAGGCCAGCCCGACCCCGACCACGAAGGCGAACACCGGCGAGAGACGCCCGCTCGCGACCGGTCGTTCCCGCGTGCGATGCATCCTGGAATCGCGACGCTGCTCGAGCGCCTGGTTCAGGATCGCGGCGCTCGCGGCGGCGAGACCGGTGCCGAGCATCGTCATGACCAGCAGTCCCCAGTCGAAGGACGCGATCCCCACCCGGCCGAGCACGTAGCCCACCGCGGTGGTCAGGAGGACCAGCGCGTTCAGCCGCAGCTTCGTGAGATCCATCACCATCCGCCGCATTCCGGTCGGAGGTTCGGCCGTCGGTTCGAGGTGCTCGGACGAAGCTGGGGTGTCGACCTGATTCATGAGGAGCGGTGATTCTACGAGTCCCGCGGACATGGGCTCGGGGATTCTCCCGAGGTTGCCGACTTCACGGTCCTTCGGGGCGGATCGAGGAGGCTCGACGGCCTAGAATCCGCTCCAGGTCCGGCCCCCCGACCACGCTCATCCTTCGGCAGGAAACTCGACGCATGACCCATACGACCCCATCGCTCCAGACCGGGCCCTCGGAAGCCCGGGGACTGATCGTCGGTCTCGGCTTCGCCACGACCACGGTCATGTGGGCACTCGGGTACATCGCCTTCATGCAGCCCGGATTCGCCCTCGGCGAGCTGGTGTTCGCGGCGGAACTGCTCGTTCTGGCCCTCGGGGGATTCGCCGCGGGGCGGCTTCTCGGAACGATCCGGGCGGGCGTCGCGACGGGCATGGTGAGTGCCGCCGTGAACCTGCTCGTGATCGGCAGCCTCTTCGGCGGCGGCGACGACGGGTCCATCCTCGTTTCGGGACTCCTCTGGGTCGCCGGACTGTTCGTGGCCTCCGGGGTGCTCGGCGGACTCGGCGCGATGGTCGGACGACGCGGCTTCCAGCCGGACCGGGCCATGACGATCGCCCCGGCCAGCTTCTTCTCGCTCGTCGCCGCCGCGACCGTGTTCGTGCTGATCGTCAGCGGCGGGCTGGTCACCGGCATGGAGGCCGGTCTGGCGGTGCCGGACTGGCCGAACTCCTTCGGGCACAACATGCTGCTCTATCCGCTCTCCGAGATGAAGGGCGGGATCTTCTACGAGCATGCCCACCGGCTCTACGGAATGCTGGTCGGCGTCACCGCGATCACCCTGCTGGTGATGGTGTTCCGGTACGACCGCCGGACCTCGGTCCGGATGTTCTCGATCGTCGTCTTCATCATGGTCTGCATCCAGGGACTGATGGGCGGGCTTCGCGTGACCGGTGAATTCACCACCAGCCAGACCGAGGTCGACCCCAGCACCACCTTCGCGGTCGCCCACGGCGTGTTCGGCCAACTCACCTTCGCGGCGTTCGCGACGCTCGCCGTGGTGAGCAGCCGCCGTTGGCGGGATCCGTCGATCGAGGCGATCGCGGTGCCGAACGGCGGGCAGGACCGGGGGCTCTCGACGCTCCTGGTCGTCGCCCTGGTCCTCCAGCTCGTCCTTGGTGCCTGCTACCGGCACTTCGCCACCCCCGCGGTCGACGGCGGAATCGCGCCGGACCCCCCCGCCTGGGCCATGCACGGCCACCTCGGTTTCTCGGTGGTCGTCGTGACCATCGCGTTCGTCGCGGGCCTTCGAGCGAAGTCTCGCCGTGATCTCGGGGTTCCGGTGGTTCCCGCGCTGGGGCGGACCGTGAACCTGCTCGTCGGTCTCCAGTTCACCCTGGGGCTGCTCGCATTCCTCGCCACGATCCTCCGGAAGTCGCCCGAGATCCCGGTGTGGGAACTGATCCCCACCTCCGCCCATCAGGCGAACGGCGCCCTGCTTCTCGCGGCGGCCGCATCGCTCGCGGTGGCGGTCAGGCGGTTCGAAGTGATCCTCCCCGGGACGTCCTCGCCGTCGACACCACGGGGCATCGGCGTCGGCGCGTGAGCAGGGGACACGTCACCGGATCGGATCAGCCACCGAGCGTTCCCGCGACGAGCGTGAGGTAGAGCACCAGCCACGCGACGTCGACGAAATGCCAGTACATGGCGGTGTACACCACGCCGCGTCGGACCGACGCCGAGCGATCACCGCGGCGGACCCGCTGCGTCACGATCCACAGCGGAATCACGCCACCGAGCACGTGCACCGCATGCAGTCCGGTGAGAAAGTAGAAGGTCCACGCGTACAGGTGGCGGGAGAAGTCCATTCCACGGCCCACCAGATCCCACCACGCGAAGGTCTGCACCGCGAGAAAACCGAGTGCGAGCACCAGCGTCGCGGTCAGCCACCGGATCAGACCGGGCCCGTCGTCACGTCGAAGGTCGTTCGTCGCCCGGAGGAACGTGATGCTCGAGGCGACCAGGATCAGGGTGCTGAGAAGAAGCGACCCGGGAAGCGCCGGCATCCCGGGCGGCGGCCAGCTCCCATCGTCCTCGAGCCTGACCACGAGAAATCCGAGGATCGCCGCCGCGAAGATCATCGCCAGCGAGGCGATGAAGATCAGCATGCCGAAGCGACCGGCGGACAGCCGGCGTTCCGGATCCTCGAATGGAGAGACGATGTTGGCCATGGGTCAACCCGGATCGAACGACGCGACGCCTCGCGTCGCGCCGTATCCGATGCGAGCCTCCCTCGCATCGAGGCGATCGCCGGGACACCCCGGGGCGATCAGGGAAGCTGGGACTGCTCGGCGATCGGTGCGCCCGGCGCGTCGATGGTGAGGACTTCCTGGACCTTGGGCGAGTTGCCCTTGAAGACCTGCGGGGCGTACTGGGCGCTGTCCATCAGGACGAAGATCATCAAGAGGACCACGAACGCCATCGAACCGACGAGCACCAGGGCGTTGAACGGCCGGTCCCAGCGGAGATGCATGAAGTAGAGCGCGACCAGCGTCGCCTTCACGCCGGCGATGCCGAGGGCGATCGGCATGTTCAATTCGCCTGCATCGACGTACCGGACCGCGACGGTGACGACCGTCATCACCAGCAACGCGAAGCCGACGCCGAAGAGGGTTCCGTAGCTCACGATGTGGCCGAGGCCGTGATCGTCGTGGTCTTCCTGAGTCGAGTGGGCTGCGGTGGTGTCGTGCGCCATGGTTTTGAACTCTCGGGGTGCTTCGAACTTGTGGATCGGAAACGCGTGGAACGGAAACGCGTGGATCGGGAACGCGCCGGCCGGGCCCGGTTCAGTGAATCAGATAGAACAACGGGAACAGGAAGATCCAGATCAGGTCGACGATGTGCCAGTAGAGGCCACCGAGGTCGACCGGAGTGTTGTACTTCGGACCGAAGTCCCCTCGTTGCGATCGCCAGATCAACCAGCCGATCACGCCCATGCCGATGACGACGTGGATGCCGTGGAGGCCGGTCATGCAGAAGTAGATTCCGAAGAAGAGATGCGTTCCGACCGGCATCTCCGGATCGGCGAGGTGGCCGGCGCCGGAATGCCCGTCGCTCTCCTTCTCCTCGATCGCCGCCTCGGCGGCGGCCGGTCCCGCGGAGAGTCCCGCGGGCCCGAGGGCGGCGGTCTTCACGCTGGAGGCGGCCTCTTCGGGCATGTTCACGATCTGGGACATGGCGATGCCCCGTGCCTCGGCGGCGTTCGCCTCGCGAGGGCCGTCGACCAGCGGGGTGTCGAGCGCTTCCTCGGGCGTGGCGAGCAGGAGCTTCTGCGACTCGTCGACCGGCTCGTAGAACGTCCCGCCCCAGACCAGATGGTCGTGGATCTTGTGGGAGTACTCGAAGTACTTGATCACGAGGAAGCCGACCGCCCCGCCCATGGTGAGCCAGAGGCAGAGCACGAGCAGTCCCTTCCGCCCCTGCTGGGCGAACCGGACCGCGAGGGCCATGGTCAGACTCGAGAGGATCAGCACGCAGGTGTTGATCCCGCCCATCACCGTGTCGAGGTATTGACTCGCGTAGGAGAAGACCTCGGGGTTCCGCGCTCGCAGCACCGCATAGGCGGCGAACAGACCACCGAAGAACAGGACCTCGGTGGCGAGGAACAGCCACATGCCCAGCTTGCCCGAGTCCATCTGCTGTTCCATGGACTCGAAATGGTGGGCGAGGTTCGGATCGTGGTCGTGACCGTGATCGTCATGATCGTGGTCGTCGGCGTGATCCGAGGGATTGGCCTGGATGGAAGTCATCCGGTGGGCTCCGATGGGCGTATGGGGACCGGTGGTCCCCGGAGGGGGCGAAGAGCGAAGCGACCGCGATCCGGCCGCGATGGGAATCAGTGGTCCGGACGTTGCTTGTCGACCTGGGACCGATCGACGACGTACCCGCCCTCCTCCTCGTCCCACTTGACGACGCTGAAGTCGTAGCAGTCTCCGACGGAGGGGGTGGTCTTGAAGTTGTCGTGGGGCGGGGGCGAGGTGCACTGCCACTCGAGGCTGCGACCACCCCAGGGGTTCGACGGGGCCTTGGCACCCGAGAAGAGCGACTGCACGAGGTAGTAGAGGGTCCAGAAGAAGCCGGCCGCCATGATGTACGACCCGATGGTCGAGATCACGTGGTAGATCTGGAACTCGGGCTGGTAGTTGTAGTACCGACGCGGCATGCCGTGGCTGCCCAGCATGAACTGGGTGAAGAAGGTCACGTTGAAGCCGATGAACACCAGCGCGAAACCGATGATCCCCCACTTCTCGTTGTACATCCGGCCGACCATCTTGGGCCACCAGTGGTGGAGCCCGCCGATCATCGCGATCAGGGCGGAGCCCATCATCACGTAGTGGAAGTGCGCCACCACGAAGTAGGTGTCGTGAAGGTGGATGTCGGTGTTCAACGTTCCGAGGTGGAGCCCGGTGAGGCCGCCGATCGTGAACAGGAAGATGAACCCGAGTCCGTACAGCATCGGGGTGTTGATGCTGATCGATCCGCGGTAGAGCGTGGCCATCCAGTTGAACACCTTGATCGCCGAGGGGATCGCGACCGAGAAGGTGATCAGCGAGAACACCACGTTCATCAGCGGGCTCTGGCCCGAGGTGAACATGTGGTGGCCCCACACCAGGAACGAGAAGATCGCGATCGCGACCGAACTGAACGCGATGAAGCGGTAGCCGAAGATGTGCCGGTGGGCGTGGACGGAGATGATCTCCGAGATGATGCCCATGGCCGGGAGGATCATGATGTACACCGCGGGGTGCGAGTAGAACCAGAAGAAGTGCTGGAAGAGCACCGGGTCGCCGCCCATCGCGGGATCGAAGAGACCGATCTGGAAGACTCGTTCGACGATCAGCATCAGCAGCGTGATGCCGAGCACCGGGGTCGCGAGGACCTGGATCAGCGCGGTGGCGTAGAGGGCCCAGAGCAACAGCGGCATCCGGAACCAGGTCATGCCGGGAGGCCGGAGCTTGTGGATGGTCACCACGAAGTTGAGGCCGGTGAAGATCGAGCTGAAGCCGAGGATGAAGACGCCGGTCACGACCGGGATCACGCCGCCGGTGGAGGTCGTCGTCGAGTACGGCGTGTAGAAGGTCCAGCCGGTGTCGAAGCCGCCGTAGGCGAGCGAGAGCACCGCGAGGACCGCGCCGATGATCCAGAGATAGAAGCTGCCGAGGTTGAGCCTCGGGAACGCCACGTCCTTGGCACCGAGCATGATCGGCAGCACGAAGTTGCCGAGGGCCGCGGGAATCGACGGGATGATCACGAGGAACACCATGATCGCGCCGTGGAGCGTGAAGAACTGGTTGTACACCTCCGCGTCGACGCCGGGAATGGTGGCCCCGGGCGTCAGCAGCTCGGTCCGGACCAGCAGGGCGAAGATCCCCCCCACCAGGAAGGAACCCAGCACCGCGACGAGGTACATCAGGCCGATCCGCTTGTGGTCGAGCGTCAGCGCCCAGGAGAGGAAGCCCCTCGTGAACGTGAGGTAGTTGTCGACCGGCGGGGCCGGGGCGTTGGAAGGATTCGGTGAGGTTGCGTCGAGGGTGGTCATGACGAGTCTCTGCTGCGAGTGAGGCGATCGGTCGATCGCGTGCTTGCCTCGGAAATCGAGGGGGGTGCCTGGATCGGGTTCCGCGAACGTCGAAGGAACCCTTTGGGATGTGAGCCGGCCACCCCGGCCGGCGGGTCTGCGAATCGATCAGTCCGGTGCGTTGCCGATGAACCGGCCCTTGGCGTCGAACTGGTCGATGTTCTTGATCATTCCGATGAGCGCGTCGACGGCGCGATCGCTCAACTGGCCTCGGAAGTGAGGCATGTTCGGTCCGTACCCGGAGATCAGGAGCCCTCCCGGGTTGTAGATCGATTCACGGAGGTAGTCCTCGGGGGTCTCGTAGAGCTTGCCGGGGCCGATGTAGTCGGCGAGCGTGCTGCCGCCGTCGTCACGGGTGCCGCCGTCGATCGGCGAGACGCCCGAAGTGACGCGCTCCCAGAGGGTGCCGAGACCGGCGATCGAGCCGGAGGTCTGATCGCCCCAGGAGGGGCCGGTGCCCGCGGTGCCGTCGATCGAGTGGCAGTTCGAGCATCGGAGGAAGAGCTTGGGACCGGCGATGGAGTAGAGCTCCTCGTCGGGGACCTCGTCGAGCCAGCGGGCCTGCGTCTCCTCCCACTCCTTGAACTCGGTCTCGTTGAGCACGAAGACCTTGCGGTTCATGTTGGAGTGGTCCTTGCCGCAGTACTCGGTGCAGAAGAGGTAGTGGCCCACCACGGTGTCGGCGGACTGATCCTCCGGGACCATGCCGGTGGGCTCGTCGGCCTGGAACCAGAGATACGAATAGCGGCCCGGAACGACGTCCTTCTTCACGCGGAAGTCGGGGATGTACAGACTGTGGAGCACGTCGTTCGACCGCATCACCAGCTTGACCGGCTGACCCGCGGGAACGACGAGGTCGTTGCTGGTCGCACCGTTCGGATACTTGAAGCTCCAGGACCACTGGGCGGCGGTCACGTTGATCTCGTAGGCGTCCTTCGGCGGCGTCGAGAGATCGAGGAATCCCTTGAAGCCCATGAAGAAGATCGCGATCACCAGCAGCAGCGGAATCACGGTCCAACCCACCTCGAGCGGCGTGTTGTGAACAGGGGCGCCCGCGTCGTACTTCACTTCCGTACCCCTCTGGCGGAACTTCACGGTGAGGTAGATGAGGGCGAAGGTGATTCCGAAGAAGAAGACGTACGAGAGCCACGTGATCGCGTGGAACGCGAAGTCGGTGGCGGGTGCGAGGGTGCTGGCGGCGGGCGGCATCCAGAAGTCACCGCCGAGCTCGCGGACTTGCCCCGCGGGCGCGGCTGTCGTGGTGGCCGCGGCGGGCTCCTGCATGGCCGGCGCGGCGGTTCCGGCCGCGTCCTGCATGGCGAGCATGGTGCTGGAGAGGATGTCGACGACGGTCGAAGTGAGATCGGTCATGACGTGCTCGAAGCGGTCCCGGGTCGTCGACGCTGGTCGCGGACGCGGGCGGAGGAGACCGGTCGGGAGGACCGGCGGAACGAAACGGTGGGACGGGTCATCGACCCGCCCCCGGGGATGCGATCTGATCCTGGGATCCGACGTCGGTGCTTCTTCGCCGATCGCGAAGCCACAGAAGCCCGACCCCCACCACCATGACGAACACCGTCGCGAGTCCACCCAGCTGCATCACGCGAAAGGCGAGGAGATGGTAGGACCCGGAATCGGGATCGTAGACGTGACACCACAGAATGAATCGCTCGAGGGTCGACCCGATCCGGCCTTCGGCGCCCTCCATGAGGGCGAAGCGAAGCGTGGCCGGTTCGTATCGGACCCCGTAGAGATATCGCGAGATCCGACCATCGGGGGTGATGACGAAGAGGGCCGCCGCATGGGCGTACTCGCCGTCGTCCTGGAGGCGGTACTGGAATCCCACCGCATCGGCGAGGGCCTTCGTGTTCTCGGCGGAGCCGGTGAGGAAGTGGAATCCCCTCGAGGCGCCCGGCCGGGCGTATTCGAGGAGGTAGCCCTCCTTCTTGACCCGGGCGAGCTCGTGACCCTCGTTGGGGTTGATGCTCAGCGCGACGAGATCGAAGTCGGTTCCGGCGCTCAGGTCGTCG
>JAACEA010000246.1 GCA_009936695.1 Planctomycetia bacterium | reverse complement strand
GGGGCCCATCGACTGGGTTTACTACACCCCGGAACGATTCGCGAACGCGGTCGCCGAGGACAAGGTGGTCGTCCTCGACTTCACCGCCGAGTGGTGCCTGAACTGCAAGACCCTCGAAGCGACGGTCCTGCAGACCGATCGCGTCGTCGCGGCCCTCGACCGTCCCGACGTGGTGCCGATGAAGATCGACCTCACCGGCGACAACCCGGACGGTCGGGCGAAGCTCATCGAGGCCGCTCGTCGCACGATTCCGCTGCTCGTGGTCTACGACCGGAACGGGAACGAAGTCTGGAAGAGCGACGCCTACACTCCGAGCCAGGTCCTCGAGGCGATCGCCGAAGCCGGCCCCGACGGCCCCTGAAGCCGGATCCCGCCCGCTTCGATTGTTGACGAGCGTTCGATGACGCCTCTCCAGGTCCGGCCGGCGGTTGAAATGCCGCCATGCCGATCGCCTACACCGTCACCGCGCGTTTCGAGGAACACGACGTCGCCGAGGAGTTCGTCCACTGGCTGCGATTCGGACACATGCGAGCCGTGCTCGACGGCGGCGCCGATCGTGCCGAAGTCGTCCGTTGGACGGAGCCCGAGGAGGAGGAGACGACCGTCACCGTGCGGTATCGCTTCCCCGATCGGGCCGCCTTCGACCACTACCTCGCCAACCATGCCCCCGGCCTTCGCGACGAGGGGGCCGAGCGGTTCCCGCCGAGCCGCGGGGTGACGTTCTCCCGGACCATCGGCGAGATCCTGCTTCCGGAGTGAGCCGGCGGCGACCGGGCCGGATCATCGACGGCTTCGCCGATCAGTCGGCGCCCGACCCGCAGGAAGCGCGCACTGCGTCGACTCGTCGATCCTGCTGCGGCCCGAACTGCGAGAGCGGGTCGAGATCCCGGGTCGCGTCGAGCCTGATCGCGTCCTCGACCGCGACGATCGCCTCGTCACAACGCCCGAGCGCCGCAAGGCGTTCCGCGAGCCGGAGCCGCCAGCTCGCATCGTGGGGATCGAATTCGATCACCCGCTCGATCGCGGACACCGCCTCGCCTCCATCGTCCGGGTCGTCGGAGGCGATCGCGATCGCCTCCAGCACCGACGCGTACGTCGCCGCCGACGCGACGCCGGGGCGTGCGTCGGACCATGCCCCGGCGATGGTCGCCGCCCGTCGTCGATCGGCGTCGGTACCGGTCGTCATGAACAGCGTGATCGCGCCGCGCACGCGTCGAGGGTCGTTCCAGGCCCTCCGTTCGACGAGATCCACGACCAGCGACTCCGCCGCCTCCCGCCGATCGGCCGCCGACGGGAGCGGTCGTCCGTCACCCGGCGTTCGATGAAGTCCGGAGATCGAACGCGTCGCCTGGGCGGTGGTGAGACCGTCTCGCAGCGCACCGAACACCATGACGCCCGCGATCGCCGCGAAGAGCGCCGGAATCACGAAGGATCGCGCACCTCGCGGCGGAACGTCCGCACCGGCGGACCGACTGCCGGCCCCGCCCGCACTCGCCAGCAACGCCCAGCACGCGACCAGGGCGCCGGGCTGCCAGAGAAGCATCTCGATCTGGGACTGGGCCACCACGACACCGACCGCGGCCACCGCGACGCCTCGGACGAATCCGTCGGCGAGCCGGGATGACACCGACCACGCCGCGGCGCCGGTGATCAAGGCCGCCAGAATCGCCGCGACCCGGACCGCGAGGCCGTCGCCGAGGAGCGGACCTTCGGCCCACGCCTGCAGGAGCACCGCGATCAACGCCATCAGCCCGGCGACGATCGCGAAACGCAGACCGAACCGCGTGCCCGAGTCGGATTCATCCGACTCCGACGGCGACGGCTCGTGCCGAATCAACACGAGGCAGGCGGCACCGAGCCATGCGACGCCGGAGACGCCGAGACAGGCGATCCAGTCGACGACGACGGAGTGCGCACTCGCCACGCTTTCCGGACTGCGGATCGGCCGCGTCGCGAGGTAGGCGTCCTGGAACCCGTCGGGACCGACGCCCAGCCACGGGTGCTCGAGGAACATCGCGAGCCCGCCCTGCAGGTAGTGCCAGCGAAAGAGCAGGGAGCGATCCCCGGCGAAGTCCTCGGGCAGGAGGCCACGCAGGACGATCGCGGCGAAGGCGAGCACGCCGACCGCGATCAACCACGAACCCGAACGCCGAAGGAACGCCTGGCGCAGTGGTCCGAGCAGCAGAAGCAGGCCGAGAACGCCGACGGCGGAGGCGGCGATCGCCCCCTTCGAACCGTTCAGTCCGACCAGCAAGAGGCAGCCGGTGCCGGCGACCCCGAGCATGACGGGCCCACCCGCGCCCCGATGTTCCCCGTCTCCGAGCTTCCGAGCCGCGACCAGCAACCCGATCGCGAGCACGCCGCCGGCCGCCAGCAACCCGCTGAGGACGTTGGAGAATCCGATCCAGCCGATCGCTTCCGGCTGTCGCAGCCGACGTTCGTAGATCAACGCCGCCGGCGAGTCGGCCGACCATCCACGGGCGGCGAAGATCGCGTCCCGATTGGCTTCGAAGAACGCGACGGTGTCGGGATGTTCGACGAAGACCTGGTGCAGCCCGCGGACGACGTTCGCGGCGACCGCGGCGAGCACGATCGCGAGCACCGCACGGCGGATCGAAGGCGTTCGGACGAGGTGCGCCAGGGCGACGCCCGCCGCCACCGCGGCGAACCAGTCGAATCCCCGCCACGCGTCGAGCAGGTCGGACCATCCGTGCCACACGACCACCGGAAGCGGCAGCAGAAGCAGCAGAAGCATCGGGCGATCGATGCCTCCGCGGCGGGACGCGATCGCGAGCCCGATTCCCGCGAGCAGGACGAGCATCGCGTCGAGCAGCAGCGATCCGGCGGAACCCACCGCGGGAAACGGTCCGGCGACGCTCGCCGGATCCACGTCGAAGAGCCGATCCGGCGCGAACGGAAGCAGGAGTCGGAGCGAACCGAGGCCCGCGATGAGCATCGCGACGACCGCGCCGGTCGCGGTCCCATCACCGTGGCCCCGCGTCCCCGCCCCGTCCGCGGCGACCGTCAACCGCCGACTCCGTCACGCCGACGCCGGGCCCCGGATTCGAGAAGTCCGAGGACGAGGAGGATCGAGGCGGTCTGCGCGCCGATCATCACCGCCTGCCAGGGCTGGACGGAACCGAGGACGATGCCCCCGATCCCGGTCGCGGCGGAGAGGGCCCAGATGACCAGCACCGCGGAGCGCCGTGAGAGTCCGAGTCCGACGAGGCGATGCGAGAGATGCTGTTGATCGCCGACGAGCGGACTCCGGCCCTGCCGGATCCGGATCAGGCTCACCGAGACCAGGTCGTAGATGGGAATCGCGAGCACGATGACCGGCATGAGCACGCCGTACCACGCACTGCCGAGTGCGAAATCCGGATCCGCGGTATCGACGAAGGTCGTGCGCACGGTCAGCGTGGCGAGCAGCCAGCCGATGACCAGCGAGCCACCGTCGCCGAGGAAGATCCGCGCCGGCGGGACGTTGTAGACGAGGAACCCCATGAGCCCGCCGCAGAGCAGTCCGAAGGCGGCGGCGGTGAACCACTGCCCGTTGATGATGGTGGCCGCCATGAAGATCGCGGCCGCGATCGCGGCGACGCCCCCGGCCAGGCCGTCCATGTTGTCGAGGAAGTTGATCGCGTTGCAGATCACGACGATCCAGGCCACGGTGAGCGTGGCGGACAGGGCGATCCCCGCCCCGCCGAAGGCGTCGAGCACCGTGAAGAGCCGAAGTCCGCCCACCACCACGACCGCCGCGGCGACGCCGAGCTGGACGAAGAGCTTCGGAAGCGGCGGAAGCGCCCGACGATCGTCGTAGAGACCGACCGCGTGCATGACGATGCCGCCGACCACGATGGTCCACCAGGCCGATCGTTCGCTGTCGAGCCGATCCGCGAACGAATCCGCGGAGACCCCGAACGAACCGAGCATGCCCGGCGCCAACGCGAGCACGATCAGGCCGATCGCGAGCGGGCCCAGCGTCGCGGCCGCGATCGCGATCCCGCCGATGTTCGGGACCGCTCGGAGTTCCTTCGCGTGCCCCGCCGTCCCCTGCGAATCGAGCGTGCCGGCCCGACGGCCGATCCGGACCAGCAGTGCGGTCAGCGGTGCGGCGATCAGGAAACCGAACGGGATGGAGAGGAGCGTCGGTCCGAGCATCCTCGCATGGTATCCGCCCGACGAGCCCGACCCTCGTCCGACGAGCCCGTCCGCTACCCTGTCCGGCCATGAAGTCCGTCACCGTCTATTGCGCCAGTTCCTCCTCGCTCGACCCGCACTTCACCCGTACCGCCGAGATCGTCGGCCGGGAGATCGCGAAGGGCGGCCGGGCCCTCGTCTACGGTGGCGGCTCGACCGGCCTGATGGGTGACGTCGCCCGCGCCTGCGCGGATGCGGGTGGCGAGGTCGTCGGCGTCATCACGAGCCATCTCGCGACCCTCGAGGTCGCGTTCGAGGGATGCACCGAGCTCATCACCGTCGAGACGATGCGGGAACGAAAGCGGATCATGGTCGAACGCGGCGACGCGTTCCTGGTGCTGCCCGGCGGCCTCGGAACCTACGAGGAGTTCTTCGAGACCCTCGTGGGACGGGTGCTCTCCGAGCACGACAAGCCGATGGGGATCGTGAATGATCACGGCTACTTCGACCCGCTCCTCGCGATGATCGAACACGGCATCGAGCAGAAGTTCATCCGACCGGCGATCCGTCGGCTGCTCTCGATCGACCGGGATCCCGTCAAGGTGCTGCACGCGCTCGCCACGGATCGAGGACACGGACTCTCCCAGTCCGACCTGATCCCTCCGCTCGCCGAACTGGAGACCTGATCCGGCCGGTTCCCGCCGACGGCGCGGAACCGACCGTCGCTACCCTTCTCCCATGGACGCCACCGCGATCATCGCCGGCCAGGGCGACCTGCCTCGACTCACCGCCGAAGGCGTGCGTGCGGCCGGGCGGCGAGCGGTGGGCCTCGGTCTCCGCGGGATGTACGACCCCACCTTTCCCGCATCGTGCGACGAGTTCCGCGAAGTGGGCTTCCTCCGACCGACGGGCTGGGTGCGGGCCGCGAAGCGCGCCGGCTGCGAGGATTCCATCCTGATCGGCCGCGTCGGCAAGAGCGTGATGCATCGCCGACGCTTCAAACTCGAGATGCTTCGCGAGATCCCCGACTTCTTCGTCATCGACCTCTGGTACCGGAAGTTGCGGTTCGATCGTCGCTCCGCGACACTCCTGAAGATCCTCGCCGACGACCTCAACGCCCGTGGACTCAATCTCGTGGACTCCACCACCTACCTGAAGGAACACCTCGCCACCGCCGGCGTCTGCACCACCCGACGGCCCACCGCCGACGAGGCGGGCGACGTGTCGTTCGGCTGGCCTCTGCTCGCCCGCACGAGCGAACTCGAGATCGGGCAGGCGATCGCGGTCCGGCAGCGCGACGTGATCAGCGTCGAGGCGGTCGAGGGCACCGATCGGATGATCGCCCGCACCGCCGAACTCTGCCCTCGCGGCGGCTGGACGCTCCTCAAGACCGCGTCGCCGACCCACGACACCCGCTCCGACGTCCCCACGATCGGCGAACGGACGATCCGCAACGCCGCCGAGGCGGGCTGCACCTGCATCGCCCTCGGCGCCGGCCGCGTGATTCTCGCGGATCGCCCGAAGGTGATCGCCGCCGCGGACGCCGCGGGCATCGCGATCATCGGGGTCGACGAGACTGGGTCGAGATCCCAGTGCACGCAGCCACGGTGTACTGGCCGTCAGACCCACAGGTCACAGACCCGCCTTCATACCCACTGCTGC
>JAACEA010000245.1 GCA_009936695.1 Planctomycetia bacterium | reverse complement strand
TGCTTCATCGTGGTCGTCCCGGCCGATCGAGGACCGTGCGATAGACGTCCTCGAGTTCGCGGACCATCGATCGATGATCGAACGGGCCGCGGACCAGTTCACGTCCGGCGGCACCGAGCCGCGCGCCGAGGGACGGGTCGGATCGAAGGCGATCGACCGCCGCGGCGAGGGCGGCGTGATCGCCGGGGTGGACAAGCAGTCCAGTGACGTCGTCGATGCAGACTTCCGGCGCGCCGTCGAGGTCGTGGGCGACGACCGGCTTCGCGGAAAGCAGGCCCTGCACCACGGCCCGCGGAAGTCCCTCGCGGTAGCTGGGGTGGGCGAGCACGTCCATCGCGCGGATCCACTCGGGAATGCGGTCGGGTGCAACGAGGCCGGGCGCGTGCACCTGGTCGCCGAGACCGAGCTCGCGGATCCGCCCCAGAAGACGGTCCGACCAGTAGCCGTCGCCGACCCAGAGCAGGTGCAGCGCCGGATCCTCGCGCATCTTCGAGGAAAGGGCGTCGATCAGGTCGTCGTGCCCCTTCAATTCCGCGAGACGGGCGATGGTGCCGACGATGAAGGCGTGTTCGGGAAGGCCGAGATTCCGGCGGGCTTCGAGCATCGACGTCGAGTCGTCCAGATACGGCTCGACGACCATGCCGCTTCGCACCGTGCGGTACTGCGAGGGCCGGCCGATGCCGGCCGCGAGCGCCTGGTCACGCATCGCGTCGGCCACCGTCACGATCGCGTGGCAGCGCCGAGCCGACCATCGCTCCGCGGCGATGTACACCGCGTTCTTCGATTTCGCGAGATACGGGTGGAAGGGAAGGCCGTGGATGGTGTGGACGACCGCGGGCACGGATTCCCGCCATGCGGCCTCACGTCCGAGGATGCCCGCCTTCGATGAATGGGTGTGCACCACGTCGGGTTGGTGTTCGCGAATGAGCCGACGGAGGTTCCGCAGGCATCGCCAGTCACGACGCGGCGAGATCTCCCGCACGAGGTCCGGCGTCTCCACCGGGATGATGCCCCCGTGAGCCTCGACCGCGGGCAGCATCGTGCCTTCCGGACCCTCGATCGGCCCGAACACCAGCAGGACCTCGTGGCCGTCGTCGGCCTGGCCGGCGCAGGAGAGCACGGTGTTCTCCTGGCTCCCCCCGAGGATCAGCCGGGTCGAGACGTGCATGATCTTCATGACTGCGGGTCCCGGAATCGCGGCTCGTTCGAGCGTGGATCGGGGTGGCGCTCCGGAAATCCGGGAGGAAGCGGCGTGTCGCCGTAGTGGATCCACCGCAGGCAGAGTCCCTGAGGGGGGAGCGTCTGGCCCGCGAGCCTGCGGTTCCTCGTCGCGAGCACCTCGTCGACACGGGCTTCGTCGATCCGGCCCCGGCCCGCTTCGAGCAGCGTGCCCGCGATGATCCGGACCATGTTGTAGAGAAACCCGCTGCCCACGACCTCGATCCGGATCCGGTCCGGTGCGATCCGGTCCACGGTGCACGCGTGGATCGTTCGCACGGTGTTGTCGCGACCGTGGTGCTTCTGCGCGAGTCCCGCGAAGTCGTGTTCACCGACGAGTCGCGCGGCCGCCCGGATCATCGGTTCGTGGTCGAGCACGAACGGGGTGCGGTAGACGACGTGGCGATCGAAGAGTGGCGGCCAGGTGCCGGGCGGTCGGGTGCATGCGATGTCGTACCGGTAGCACTTGCTTCGAGCATCCTTGATCGGATCGAAATCGTCGGCCACCACCTCGGCGTGCGTGACCTGGACGTCCTCGGGGAGCCGCGAGGTGAGGGCCATCGCGACCCGGTCGACGTCGATGGACTGCGCCGCGGTGAAGGCGGCGACCTGTCCGATCGCGTGAACGCCGGCATCGGTCCGGCTCGCGCCGGTCACCGGCGTCTCCTCCCGCACCGCCTTGAACACCGCTCGTTGCAGCACCGACTGGACGGTCCGGAGTTCGGAGCCGTCTTCGCGGACCTGCCGCTGCCAGCCGTGGAAGGCGGTGCCGTCGTAGGCGACCTGGAGGCGATAGCGGGGCACGGGTGGCGTCAGTGGCCGAAGAGGTTTCGGGTCGCGAGCATGCCTTCGTCCGCGAAGTAGCTCATGGCCTCCTCGACGCTCCCGAAGATCTTCGTGGCGGTCTCGGTGATGAAGGGGCTGGGGCTCTTCTTCGGCTTCCAGACCACGTAGACCTCCTTGGTGTGCTCGAAGGCGTGATGGAGTTCGCGTTCCACGCCGCTCGAGAGACCGGGGATACCACCGGGGAGTTCCGGGATGTACGACACGATCATGTCGGACTGGTCGACCAGCTTGAAGTCCCGCATGTAGATCTGGCCGTCGATGTCGCCCGCGATGTCGAGCACCTCCCGGGTCGGGATCCGAACCGGCTCGTCGCCCTCGCTCGCCGAGCCGAACAGATGCTGCGGGATCTCGACGAAGTCGCGGCCGTCGCGGGCCGCGGCGATCGCGGTCTCGAGCAGCAGCTTCTCGTCGACGTCGCCCGGATCGAACGCGATGAAGTGCTCGGCGATCTGGGCTCGGAACTCGTCGATCTCGGCGAGCACGTCCGGCATGTCGACCACGTGACTCATGGGGAACGACGGATAGACGCGACGCATGTCCGGCCGCGTCACCAGTCGGACGCAGGTCTCCAGCGTCGCCTCGTGACGGCCACGGCTCAGGATGTAGAAGTTGTTCCGGCACCCCATCGCCTCGGCCATCAGCTCCGTGGCGAGGATCTCCTCCTCCCGCCACACCATGCAGTCCTTGAGGGTGGCGTCGATGATGTGTTCGCGATGGAGTCGCTGGTGCACCACCTCCACGTTGTCGACGAGGCAGATGAAGAGGTCCGGAGCCAGGGCCCGGATCTGGTCGAAGTCGAACGCGCTGAAGAGGCCGTGATGCCAGCGGAACGTCGCATGGGTGTTGACGATGACGTTCCGGTGCTCCTCGATCGGGCGGGTCGCCGCGATGATGTCCTTGAACGCGGCACGACGGAGCGAATTGAGACGGCTGATGGGCAGATCGAGGATCCGCCCCGGGCGCACGTCCGCGGCCTCCGCGTACATCATGTCGCCGACGTGGAAGGTGTCGATCTTCTCGCCCCGCTCCCCGGAGAGCGCGGTCGCGTCCTTGAGGTAGGGCTTCTTGTCCACGCCGATCTGGCCGGTGACGATGGCACGCATGCTGGAGACTCCGAAGGGGTCAGGAGTTGGAGGGAGCGAACGGGGTACGGGTGGGTCGAAGCCACCGGACTCGGGCGCGCGGCGATCGGCCGCTCTTCTTTCGTCGGCTGGCGAGCCACCAGTTGGCCAGCGCCGTCAACGCGATGATTCCGGCGATGACGCCGAAGGTGGTGAAGAGGACCTTGGGAAGCGAACTTCCCGCCAGCCCTCGACCGATGAGTATTCCCGCGCCGACCTGGAGCGGGGTGGTGATCGCACAGCAGATGACCTCGACGATCGTGAAGCGCTTCCAGTTCATCCGCATGAGGGCGGCGATGGTGAGGGCGGGCGATCGGGTTCCCGGAATGAAACGGGCGATCACCAGGACGCCGGCGCCCTTCTGGTCGAACTGATGCTTCGCTTCCAGAAGTCGACGGGGATGAATGAACCTTCGAAACCACTTTCGATGGAGCAGGCGGCGGCCGAAATGCCGGCAGATGGAGAACCAGAGGAAGTCGCCACCGAGCACACCGACGTAGGCGGCGAGGAAGGTCGACCACATCGCCATCTCGCCCTGGCCGACGAAGATCCCGGCGGGGATGTTCACGACCTCCTCGCCGATCGGAATCCCCACGCCGGAAGCGAGGAGCAGGGCGATCATGGCGATCCAGCCGTAGTCGCCGAGGAACTGGTGGACGAATTCTTCCATGGCCTGCCGGGAGGGTGATCGGAGATCGGGATCGAGACGATCCCGGATTCGAGTCACCAAGTGTATATGCTCGACCCCGATTCCTCCCCCAGTCCTTTCCAGAGAATCCCGATGCAGACGCGATCAGGCAGGATTCGCAGGATTCTCGTCGCGACCGATTCCCTCAAGGGGACGTGCAGCGCGATCGAGGCCGCGATGGCGATCGGCGATGGGATCGCGGCCCGGATGCCCGGCGTCGAGATCGATCGCTGTCCGCTCGGGGATGGGGGCGAAGGTACGTTGGACGTCCTGGCCGCGGATCAGGCCCTCCGGCTCGAATCCCGTTCCGTGACCGGGCCGAGGCGGGATCGCCCCGTGGTCGACGCACGCTTCGGGATCTCGGAGGATCGGCGGCTGGCGGTCGTCGAGCTCGCGGAAGCGGCCGGTCTGAATCTC
>JAACEA010000020.1 GCA_009936695.1 Planctomycetia bacterium | reverse complement strand
TGTCCCGAGCGACCCCTTCGACGGCGGCCCCTATCTCGAGGTCGCTCGGGACAAGATCCCGCTGGTGGCGGCGACCCTGAAGTGTTCGCTGACCGGCGAACTCACCGGGACCGGCAAGTCGATCGGCATCGTGTCGCACGAGAGCGACGTCGGTTTCCGCGCGGTCCGAACGACCTTCACCCACCGGGGCGACGGCGTCCGGATTCCCGCCGCTGCGATGGACGCGATTCATGCGGTGAAGGGATCGAAGCTGGGCGTCACGCCCTTCCCGGATCGGCCCGAAGCGTCGAAGGCCGGATCCAGGTCGAAGGCCGGATCCAAGCCGAAGGCCGGATCCAAGTCGAAGACCGGATCCAAGTCGAAGACCGGATCCAAGACCGGGTCGCGGTCGAAGTCATCGAAGTGAGCCCGCCCGTCCCTGACGACCGCTCCAGGGCCGGGAATCGGCCGCCGGAATCGTCCTCGACCGTTTCGCACGGAGAACACGACCCATGTCCCAGCACGGCACCGCGATCGATCGCGGTCTTCTCGACGGCCCGCCTGCGAACCTGATCGACGGTCGGTTCCATCCGCTTCCCGAGGGCGACGTGATCGCGTCGCGCAATCCATCCGCGCCCGACCAGGTCGTCTGGCGGGCCGATGAACGACTCGCCGACGTCGATGCCGCGGTCGCCGCGGCCCGGGCGGCACAGCCGGCGTGGAATGCGCTCGGCCGGGAGGCCCGAGAGGCGATTCTCCGCCGCTGGCAGGAGGTCACCCGGGAGCGTGCTCCGCGAATGGCCGAACTCATCACGCTCGAGATGGGCAAGGTGATGTCGGAGAGTCGATTCGAGGCGAACGCCCTCGCCGGCAAGGTCGACATCACGCTGGGTGAGCATTCCGCCGGCCGGATCTCGGACTACGAGGTCGCGGCGGGCGAGACGAAGTCCGGCCACTGCCGGTACAAGCCCCACGGGGTCATGGCGGTCCTCGGGCCGTTCAACTTCCCCGCACACCTTCCCAACGGTCACTTCGTCCCGGCGCTTCTCGCAGGCAACGCGGTCATCCTCAAGCCCAGCGAGAAGACCCCCGGCGTCGGCCAGGCCCTCGCGGAGATGGCGGTCGAGGCGGGGGTGCCCGCGGGCATCTTCGGTCTCGTGCAGGGCGGCCCCGCGGTCGCCGCCTCGCTTTCCGGCCATGACGGCGTCGACGGGGTCCTGTTCACCGGCAGCTGGCCGGTCGGCCGGCGGATCCTGGAATCGAATCTCGACTCGCCCGGACGCATCGTCGCGCTCGAACTCGGGGGATCGAACCCGTCGGTCGTGATGCCGTCCGCGGATCTCCGGCAGGCGGTCACCGAGTGCGCCCGGGCCGCGTTCGCCACCAGCGGCCAGCGGTGCACCTGCACCCGGCGGATCATCCTTCACGCGGACATCGCCGACGGGTTTCTCAACGCGTTCTGCAAGGTGGCGAGCACCATCGTGGTCGGCCCCGGCGATTCGGAGGATCCCGTCTTCATGGGGCCCGTCGTCAATGCCGCCGCGGTCGACGACGTGCTGGCGTTCCAGTCGGATCTGCACGCCTCGGGCGGACGGATCCTCGTCGAATCCTCGCGCATGGACCGTCCCGGTCACTTCGTCACGCCCGGGGTGGTGCTGGTCGACGGCTTCAGCGTCGATCGGGATCGCGAGTGCTTCGGTCCCCTGGTGCAGGTCACGATCGTGGAGTCGCTCGACGCCGCGATCGAGCAGGCGAACGCGACCCGGTACGGACTCGCCGCCTCGATCTTCACCGGCGATGACGCCGAATGGGATCGATTCTTCGATGAATGCCGATCGGGTTGCATCAATCGCAACACCGGAACCGCGGGGGCGAGCAGCATGCTTCCCTTCGGTGGTCTCGGCCACAGCGGGAACCACCGGCCCGCCGGCGCGTTCAGCGTCGACTACTGCGCCTATCCCGTCGCGAGCATGGTCGAACGAGGTGGCGCCGCGGCCCCGCCCGCGGGCATGCTGGTCGAGGACGGCTGGTTCGACGCCTGATCGGGTCCACCGTGGGAGCCCACTCGTGAACGAATCGATCGACACCTCCTCGGGCCGCGCCCGAAGCACGGTGGCGATCGTGGTGCCGGCCTGGAACGAGGCGGGCGTGATCACGGAGACGGTGTCGGTGCTGCAGGCGGGACTGGAGGAGCTCGGGCGATCCGGCGAGGTGGTCGTGGTCGACGACGCGAGTCAGGACGACACCGCGGCGCTCGCGGCCGCCGCGGGGGCCCGGGCGGTGCGGGTCGAGAAACGGCACATCGCGGCGGTTCGGAACGCCGGTGCGGCCGCCACCGACAGCGATCTTCTGGTCTTCGTCGACGCCGACACCATCGTTCCGAGCGAGACGCTTCGAACGCTCCTGGCGACCGTCGAGGACGGTGCCGCGATCGCCGGGCCGCGGGTGGAGATGCCCGGCGTGAAGTCCGCGGTCTCACGGATCTGGACGTCCACGCTGCTGTTCCTGCTGGGCGTCGCGGGCGTGTTGCCGGGATGCTGCCTCGTCCTGCGTCGGTCGACGTTCGACGCCGTCGGCGGCTTCGACGAGCAGTGGTATGCCAGTGAAGAGGTCTGGTTCGTCCGGGCGGTCCGCGCCCTCGGGCGGGGGCCGGCGGTCCGGATCGACGCGCCGGTGCTCACCTCGCCGCGCAAGGCGAACGCGGTGGGACCGTTGCGGCTCGTCTGGCAGACGCTTTCGATCGGACTCGCGGGTCCGGGTCGCTGGCGACGTCGGGCGCGACTGGGTTTCTGGTACGAACGCTGACCGGGAATTCCCGACCGCGAGTCGGGGGATCCCGCTTCGCGAGACCGTCGGCATCGATTGGGGTCGATGCCCCATGGATCAAGGGGCGGAAACAAACGATAGTTCCTGCATGCCCGTTTCGTGCGATCGGGTCCGGTCCGGTCTCGATGCTTCGACGGTTCTCCGGGGGGCGACCGTCGAGGAATCACTGGGCGGGATCCGACCGCACGGGCGGCACAAGTCGGTTCTTCGTTCGCAACGACGGGGCCCTTCCGGGAATTTCGGGAACACCGTCGAGCAGGGCGTGATGATCGGTCGTGGGGCAGCGACCAACGCTTCGTCCGGGTTCGAAGGTGGGAATCCGCCGAACGAGGAGCGACGGGAATTGGGACGACGCGGCGCGGATCTCCGGATCCGCGTCGTGTGTTTTTGGGGCGTGGCGCATCCGCCGCGCGAGTCACGTCCTCATTCAACCGGCGGGCCGCCGAGTTCGGCGGACCGCGTGGTCGTGTCGGGCTCGATCACTCCGCGGCGGGGGCGCCGTCGATCTTGTCGGCGAGGAAGTCGGCGACCCGGTCGATGGCGATCCGCTCCTGCGACTGGGTGTCGCGTTCACGGACCGTCACCGCGTGGTCGGTGAGGGAGTCGCCGTCGACGGTGAAGCAGTAGGGGGTGCCGGCCTCGTCCATGCGGGCGTAGCGCTTGCCGATCGACTGCTTGACGTCCATGTCGACGGTGTACTTCCGGCGAAGTTCCTTGTGGAGCTTCTCGGCGACTTCGGGCATGCCGTCCTTCGCGACGAGCGGGAAGATCGCGGCCTTCACGGGTGCGCCCCTCGGGTGGAACTTCATGAAGACCTTGGACGCCCGGCTTTCGTCGGGGGTGTAGGCCTCGCAGAGGAGGGCGAGCGTTCCACGGTCCGCACCCGCGGACGGTTCGATGACGTGCGGGAAGTACCGCTCGTTCTTCTCCTGGTCGAAGTACCGCATCTTGTCGCCCTTGCCGCAGTGCTCGGCGTGCTGACGCAGGTCGTAGTCGGATCGATGGGCGACGCCCTCGAGTTCGCCGAAGCCGGGTGCGGTGAAGGGGAACCGGTACTCGATATCGCAGGTGCCGGCCCCTTCCTTGGCGTAGTGGGCGAGCTCGCCGCGATCGTGCTCGCGGAGGATCAGGTTGTCGCCGGCGAGGCCGATCTCCTTCCACCACGCGTACCGCTGTTCACGCCACCAGGCGTACCAGTCCTCGGCTTCGCTGGGATGGATGAAGAACTCGAGTTCCATCTGTTCGAACTCGCGACTCCGGAAGGTGAAGTTCCGCGGGGTGACCTCGTTGCGGAACGCCTTGCCGATCTGGGCGATGCCGAACGGCACCTTCACCCGGCTCGAATCGACGATGTTGTTGAAGTTGGTGAAGATCCCCTGCGCGGTCTCGGGCCGCAGGTAGGCCTTCGAGTTCTCGTCGCGGATCGCCCCGCAGTGGGTCTCGAACATCAGGTTGAACATCCGGGGCTCGGTGAGGGTCCCGGGTTCCTTCGCGTCGGGGCCGACCGAGATCGCCCGCTCGTCGGCGGAGAGATCGGTGAACGGGCAGGTGTCGATCTCCTCGTCGGCGACGGTGCGCTTCACGTACTTGTCGAGCTTCTTGCGGGCCTTGGCCGTGCTGTCGTCGTCGCCTTCGATGCAGACGAAGATGCGTCCGCTGGTGTCGCCCTTCACGCCGAGGCAGACCAGGTGGTCGGCCCGGTAGCGGGACTTCGACTCCTTGCAGTCGACCATCGGATCGTTGAAGCCGCCGACGTGGCCCGAAGCGACCCAGGTCTTCGGGTTCATGATGATGGTGCAGTCGACGCCGACCACCTTGACGTTCGCACCGGTCGGGCCGGTCGCGTCGCCGTGGACGATGTCCGCCCACCAGGCGTCCTTGAGATTCCGCTTCAGCTCGACGCCGTTGGGGCCGTAGTCCCAGAAGCCGTTGATGCCGCCGTAGATCTCGGAACTCTGGAAGATGAAGCCTCGTCGTCGGCAGAGGGCGACGATGTCCTCCATGCGCTTGGTGGTCGTTTCGCTCATCGGTGTCGGGCTCGGGTGTGGGCCATGGCGGGGGGTGAATCGGATCGCGGAAGCCGAACATGGTAGCGGGTAGGATTCGCAGCCCGGCGGCGGGCGTCGAGGACGTCCACCAGGAACGCCGGATTCCCACCCCCTCGCCAGCGACCCTGCGTCCGGAGCTCCGACCATGCCCTTCACCAATCGCCCCTGTCTGGTCACCGGCGGAACCGGCGCCCTCGGCTCCGAGGTCGTCCGTGACCTTCTCGAGCACGGGGCCGAGGTTCACGTCACCTGGCGGGACGCTCGCGAGCTCGATCGCATCGATTTCAAGGACCACGTCACCCTGCACGAGGTCGACCTCGGCGACGAGGCGTCGGTGACGGCGATGTACGCCAAGGCCGGGCCGATCTACGCGTCGATCCACGTCGCGGGCGGCTTCGCGATGGGACCGATCGAGGACGTCACCCAGGCTGACTTCGAATCCATGATGCGACTCAACGCGGGGACCTGCTTCCTCTGCTGCCGGGAGGCGGTCAAGGCGATGCGGGCCGCGGGCCGACCGGCGGAGGATGGCGGCCGGATCGTCAACGTGATCGCCCGACCCGCGATCGAACCGGCCGGCGGCATGCTGGCGTATTCGACCAGCAAGGCCGCGGTCGCGAGTCTGACCCAGTGCCTCGCGAAGGAGGTGGTCGACGACGGCATTCTCGTGAACGCGGTCGCCCCGTCGATCATGGACACGCCGGCGAACCGAGCGGCCATGCCGGACGCGGATTTCGACGCGTGGCCGAAGGTCGAGGAGGTCGCGCGAACCATGGTCTGGCTGGCGAGTCCGGCGAACGCCCTGACCACCGGGACCCTGGTCCCGGTCTACGGACGCGCCTGAGCCCGCTCGTCCGCAGGCGCGACGCCTCGACGCTTGGCGATCACCGCGATACACGCGGACGCCCTCGTCGGATGATCGGCCCTCAGGCCTCTCGCGATTCCGACGCACGCACCCCAACGTCTT
>JAACEA010000244.1 GCA_009936695.1 Planctomycetia bacterium | reverse complement strand
GATCCAGGCGGCGTGCTTCGAGCGTTACGGCCACCTCGGCGTCGCGGCGATGGAACGGGTGATCACCCGGGCCACGGACACTGGATTCGTGGTGATCCTCGATGCGAAGCGCGGCGACATCGGAATCTCGGCGACGCATTACGCGGCGGGGGCCGCGGCGACCGGCGCCGACTGGATCACGTTGAACGGCTATCTCGGGGAGGATGGCGTCACCCCGTTCCTCGATGCAGGACTCGGCGTGTTCGTGCTGGTGCGGACCTCGAATCCCTCGGGGGACGAGATCCAGGCACCCGCCTGCGGTGACGGCACGGTCGCGGGACTCGTCGCGTCCATGGTGGATCGACTCGGCAGGGCGGGTGGACGAACCGGCCCGGTCTCGGTGGGCGCCGTGGTGGGCGCGACGAAGCCGGAGGCCGCCGCCGCACTTCGAGCGACCATGCCGGAAGCGCCCTTTCTGCTCCCCGGCTACGGCGCGCAGGGCGGTGCCGCGGATGGCGTCCGTGCCGCGCTCGACGGTCGCGGAGGAGGCGTGCTGGTCACGGCGAGTCGTTCGATCATCCATGCCTTCGTGGACCGGCCGGGTGACTGGCAGGCCGCCGTGAACACGGCCGCGGTCGACTTCGCCGGTGAGATCCGTGGAATCGTCGACGACGCCGGGGAGGTCGCGGGCTGATGCTTCGATACCTTCCCATCCTGTTCCTCGTCATCCTGCTGGCCGGCCCCTTCCTCCTTGAACCGAAGGGGGAGGCGGTCGATCCCGACGCGGTGCGACTGGTCATCGTCACCCCGCACAACGAACAGATTCGCTGGGAGTTCAAGCACGCCTTCGAGAAATGGCACGAGGCGAATTTCGATTCGCCGGTGCAGGTCGTCTGGAGCACGCCGGGCGGGACCAGTGAGATTCGAAAGCTCCTGATCTCGGAATATTCGGCGGCGCTCGACGGCGGGCTCGAACCGGGTGGCAACGCCGACCTGCTCTGGGGTGGTGGCAGTTACGAGTTCACGCAGCTCTCGAAGCCGCTCCGGGTCGAGGTCGACGGCGAGGAACGCGAGACCACGGTCCTTTCGGAGATCGAGGTCACCGACGCCTGGCTCACGTCGATCTACGGGGACGGTCGGATCGCCGATCAGCCCCTCTTCGACCCCGGGCATCGCTGGTTCGGAACCGCCGTCTCGAGCTTCGGAATCGTCTTCAATCGACACGTGCTCGAACAACTCGGCGTGAAGACGCCGGGAACCTGGCAGGATCTGGCCGTTCCGGAATACGAAGGCTGGATCACGATGGTCGATCCGGGGATGAGCGGGTCGGTGACCACCGCCTTCGAGGCGATTCTTCAGCGACGTGGGTGGGGCGATGGTTGGCGCATCCTGCGGCGGCTCGCCGCGAACGCCCGCTCCTTCGCGGGAAGCAGCACCAAGGGACCGATCGAGGTCGCCGCGGGCGAGACCGCGGCGGCGGTCTGCATCGACTTCTACGGACGGTACGAGGCGCAGCGGACCCGGGATGCGGCGGTCCGGGCCGGACTTGCCGGCGTCGACGCGGTCGGACGGGTCGGGTACGTCGATCCTCCGGGTGAGACGGTCATCGATCCGGATCCCATCGCCGTGCTCACCGGAGCGCCGAATCGGGAACTCGCCCGACGATTCATCGACTTCGTGCTCAGCGAGGATGGCCAGGCGCTATGGCAGTTCCCGGTCACGGAGACGGGTCGGGGGCCCCGGCAGTTCGAGCTTCGACGACTTCCGATCCGCCGGTCGATGTACGACGCGGACTTCGTGCGATTCGTCGACCAGGTCGATCCGTGGTCGATCGCGACCGCGGTCGAGAAGCCCAACCGCGCGATGCGGGCGTTCATCGCGCCGCTGTTCCGCGCGATGGCGCTCGACCAGGCCGAACTTCTCGAGACGGCGTGGCGCACCATCACCAGCCATCCCGCCTACCCGACCGATCCGGATGGACTCGTCACCGCCGCGGACGTCGACGATCCGGAACTTCGGCGGATGCTCCTCGAGTTCGACTCGTTCCCCGTGATCCCGGGGCCGGACGACACCTCCTACGACCTCGACGATCTCGCGACCCT
>JAACEA010000243.1 GCA_009936695.1 Planctomycetia bacterium | reverse complement strand
GTCGTCGTCGTCGTCATCTTCGAGTAGCGTCATGGTTTTGGGCGGTAACAGCGCGTCCGGCATTAATTCTGCCGTAGTCTCGTCATTTTCCTCGGCCAGTGACGTCATGAAACCGTCTCCGACTCGACCCAACATCTCATCCTCGATATCTCCGTTTAACAAAAGCGGCGGCAAAATATGTTTGGAAGAGGAAGAAGGAGAAGCAGAAGAATTCCGTCGAAGGGGCCGATGTGCCCCTTGTATTCGAAACCCTGTCGCTCCAGCATCCGGCGGGCGGGCCGCGTCTCGTCACTTTCGCGTCCGATGAGGTTCCGGGCCTCCGCTGGAAGCAGGGAGGCGTAGAAGGGCTCGCGGGGGAACAACGCGGTCATGAACTCCTTCGAGTGCTGGCAGAAGAGATCCGCCTCCTTGTAGGAGAGGTTGATGAACCGCCGGCCGAGGTAGTCCCAGAAGAGGTTGTGGCTCTCGGGCGTGATCGCGCCCATCATCTCCGCGATCACCCGCTTGTTGAACTGCCGCTTGTGCAGGCCCATGTAGTGGAACCGGACCATCGACAGGAACCCGCCGAGCTTCTCCGCATGTCCGCGGTAACCGGGTGCGAGGATGAGACCGCCCATCTCGGTGGGGCCCGAGACGTCCTCACCCAGCGTGAGCATGACCTGGGTCGCACCCTGCTGCAGATCGTCGCTCCAGAACTCGCGACGAGTGACGTCGAGGTAGACGTGCGGATGTCCGGGCCACGAAACGCAGGAGATGATCGCGCTGGAGCCGATCACGTTGCCGGTGTCGAGATCCTCGAGCACGAACATGAAGTTCCGCTCGCGCGGATCCGTGGCCTGTCGACCGAAGCTCCTCCGGCTGCGGACCACCTTCGACGCGATGATGTCGCGGTCGGGGGGAAGGTTGATGAAATGGACCATCCGCGCGAGCTTGAGAAGCGTGGTGACGTCTTCGGTCGCGACCTGTCGGATGACGAACATGCCTGTGGCTCCTGCGGACGTGGGCCGTGCATCCGACGGCGACCATCGCCGGCGGAATCGGATCGAGCGTCACCCTTCGGCGACGGTCCGGGCGAAGGCTCGCTCGAGAATTTCGAACACCGGCCCGAAGTGCTCCGGCTTCATCACCCCGACGGGCGGCAGGAACCGGAGATGGTACGGATCGTGACCGCAGATGAAGGCGATCACTCCTTCATCGAACATCACGTGGAGCGCCTTCATGATCATCGCCCGACTGCCCCCGAATGGCGTCAGGCGGCACATTCCGCCGGTACCCGCCACGAACTCCGTGATCGGACGACCGAAGGTGTCCTTGGCGGCGGGGAACCACTCGGGGTGGGCCGCGACGAAGGCGTCCGCATGTTCCCGGAAGGCGGTCTGGATGCCGGCGATCCTGCCCTCGGGACCGTAGTAGCCGCCGTCACGAAGCCGTCGAAGAGCGGAGAGCCCGCCGTGGATCGCGCTGCTCGAGCCGATGAACGTGCCGCTCAGCAGCCCCGGCTTGGGGTTGAAGTCCTCGGTGTACAGGCAGGCGCAGACCTGGCTCATCTTCCCGATCGTCACCACGTCCACGTACTCGCCGAGATCGAGCGCGTCGTAGTAGTACATCTCCGTGTTCCGCCCGAAGGTCTGCACCTCGTCGTCCCAGATCGGAACCCCCCGCTCGCGGCACATCTCCATCAGGGGAACGAAGAACTCGCGGGGCGCCGTGCGGAATCCGCCCTCGCCCTGCACCAGTTCGAAGATGAAGCAACTGTGCTGTCCGGGGTATCGCTTGAGGTACTGGTCGAGATGCCAGACCGCCATCTCGATCGAACGCTGCCCCATCGCGGGATCGTAGAAGGGCATGTAGTCGACGTGCGTGTTCAGGGGGATTCCCACCCGACCCGCGGCGGAGTCGCCGATCTGGGCCATGGTGGTCGATCGACCCATGAAGCAGTCCTGGAAGGCGATGACCCGCGGGGCGCCGTCGGTCTTCTGCTGGCACACCTTCAGTGCGCTCTCGTTGGCCATCGCGCCGGAGTTGGTCGTGAAGCAGTGACGGATCCTCGAGCCCTTCGCCGCCTCCTGCGCAAGGAACTCCGCGAGCTCGATGCTCTCCGCGTTGTACTGGAGGTTGCCTTCCATCACGACGTCGCCCAACGCGGACTCGAGGGCGGCGCGGACCATCCCCGGATCACCGTGCCCGAACATGTGCACGCCGATCCCGTTGATCATGTCCCACTTCACGGAGCCGTCGACGAGTTCGACCAGCGGTCCGCGACCGATGCCGCTTCCGATGTACGGATAAAGCGCCCCCTTGCCCCGCGCCTCCGCGGAGCGGGCCAGCCAGCCCTGGAGCGTCTCGGCCCCCGCCGTCGTCGCGGGCCGGGCCCCGTCGATCGCGGACTGATCCGCCTCGAGCCGGGCGATCACCGCGTCGATGGCGGCCGTGACTTCGGGGCTGTGACGAAACGTTTCGGCGATGGTGCCGGACTGGGACGTACTCACGCGAAGAACCTCCTTGAACACCGGAAACGGGAGATCACCGGGGTTCGTGGTCAGTGAACCGATGGATCGCCGCGAGAACCTCGCGGCGACCGCCTCATGATATCGAACGCCCGGATCCCGGCCGGTCCCCGAAGCCGTCCCGATCGAGCCGGTGCATCAGGATCGCGAAGAGCGTCGTCCGCTCGACGAGACTGTCCAGCTGGATGTGCTCGTCCGGGCGGTGCATCCCCCCACCCCGGACACCGAGGGTGTCGATGGTCGGAACACCCGCCTGCTGGATCACGTTCCCGTCGCAGACCCCGCCGGTCGAGGCGAAGGGCATGGGATGACCGAGATCCTCGCTGGCCTCCCGCGCCCGTTCGGCCAGCACCATGACCTCCGGGGTCGCGGGCTTCGCCGCCCGGATGAACGCGGTGTGGGCCTCGAGCCGCGGCGGTTCGTCGCCCGATTCGGCCATCGTCGCGTTGAGCCGGTCGACCACCGCGTGAATCTCCGCATCGAGCGCCACGCGGGCGGCCTCGTCGCGGTAGCGGACGTTCCCCCAGCACCGGGCATGATGGGCGACCGCGTTGGTGACCTGCCCGCCGTGCATGGGGCCGATGTTGACGATGCGGCCCGCGTCCGGATCGGCGAGGGCGGAGATCTCGAGAATCGCCTGGGCGAGGGCGACCACCGCGGAGCGACCTTCCGCGAACGCCCGGCCGACGTGGGCGGCCCGACCATGCGCCTCGATCATGAAGGCGCCCGATCCCATCCGTTCGACCACCAGCGAACCGTCGACCAACGCCGGTTCGAGGACCAGTCCGACATCGTGACCCCGGGCCACGTCGAGCAGCGCCTTCTCCGAGAAGTAGGTGCCGGTCTCCTCGTCGGGCACGAGGGCGACCGTCCAGTCGATTTCGCGCCCGAGTTCGTGCAGCACCTCGAGCGCCGAGATCGCGACGAGCAGCCCACCCTTCATGTCCATCGCGCCGGGACCGTGCGCGATCCCGTCCGCGGCCTCCACCAGTTGCTGGAAGGGACCGTCGGGATCATGCACGGTGTCGAGATGCCCGCAGACCAGGAGCCGAGTCGCGTCCCGGCCGTCCCCCACCGCGTGCCGCGCGACGAGCATCGGCGGAACGTCCTCGGCGACCGCGGCCGCCTCCGGATCGTCGGAACCACTTCGAATCTTGATCCAGCCCGGCCGCGGGACGCCGGGGACCCGCTCGAGGTCGCCACCGATCCCCGACAGCCGATCGGCGAGCAGGTCGCGCAACGCGTCAAGCCCCGGCGTGTGGTTGAAGCCGGTGGGGATCGCGACCATGGCCGCGAGTTCCTCCCGCATCCGGGCGTCGCGAGCCTGGACGGCTTCGGCGATGCGACGTTCGAAATCATCGAGTCGATCGAGTCGGATGGTCATGGATGGGCTTCCTGCCGGCGGGTTCCGGCGAGTTCGATGTCACCTTCGAAGACTTCGGTCGCGGGCCCCCGCATCATCACGGGGTCCGCCTCAGCTCCCGACCAGTGGAGCTCGAGCACGCCACCGGGCAGCATCGCGCGGAGCGGCGAATCCGCCCAGCCGCCGAGCACGCCGGCCACGCAGACCGCACACGCGCCGCTTCCACAGGCCCGGGTGGGCCCGCTTCCACGCTCCCAGGTCACGACCCGGACCGAGCCCGGATCCACCGCTTCCACGAAATGGACGTTGATCCGGTTCGGGAACCACGAATGCCGTTCGATCACGGGCCCGATTCCGTCAAGCGGAACGAGCCCGACGTCGTCGCAGCGGATCACCACGTGCGGATTTCCCATCGACACCAGCGTGAGCCGGGACGCGATGCCCGCACGCTCCATCATCGTGGGGTCGAGCTCGAACGCCTTGGGATCGAACGCCCATTCGATCGCGGTCGCTCCCGGCTCCATCCCGGGAAGATCCGCGGGGATTCGATCGACCGCGAGGGTCGGCGGCCCCATGTCCACGTCGACGGAGGCGACGCGACCATCAACGCCCCGACTCCAGCCGAGTCGACGCAGACCGCCGTCGGTCTCGATCCGAACCGCCTCGTCCTCGGTGATCCCGCGATCGACCAGGAACTTCGCGATGCACCGGATGCCGTTTCCACACATCTCGCCGCGGCTTCCATCCGCGTTGAACATCCGCATCCGGGCATGGTTCGTCGGATCGTCGGGTGGATCGATCAGGATCAAGCCGTCGCTTCCGACCCCGCGATGCCGGTCGCTCACCTGACGACTCACCTCGGCCGGATCGTCGACGTGCGTCAGCCGTCCGTCCACGAAGACGTAGTCGTTTCCCAGGCCATGCATCTTGACGAATCGCATGCCCTCATTCTCGCAAGGACACGGCGACTTCGGGCGTTCCGAACGCGGGATCCTCGAAAATCGAGGGCTCCGCCGACGTGACCAGGAACCACCGCCCCACCACCAGCACGATCGCCACCACCGAGGCCACCTCGATCACCCGGACCATCCGGTCGATCGGCAGCCGGTCGATCGGTCGGTGGATCAACCCCAGCAGGTGACGCTGCCGCGAGGCGATCGAACCATGTCGCCAGGTGAACCGCTTCAGGTCGACGCCGTTCACGCCGGCCACCGCGGTCAGCGCGGATCGCATCGCATCGACGCCCTCGACCGAGACCGTCGCGAGCGGGCGATCCTCGACATCGACCGACATCCGCACCGCCGCGAAGGCATCCGCCTGTCGCTCGAAACGACGGGATATCCAGCCGAATCCCACCAGCGTCCCGACGAGGACCACGGCCGTCGCGATGATGTCCAGCCACCAGAGGTCCGCGGCGATCGCGGCGTCGGCGCCGCCCGCGTCGATCCGCGCGGCACGAAGCGCCAGGAGGATCGGATCGATCGCCTCCGCCAGCACCATGCTCATCGCGACGAGCCCCACGCCCATCCAGGGCATGTGCCGTCGCCGCGCGTGGGCGAGTTCATGAGCCATCACCGCCATGACCTGTTCCCGACGGAGCGTCTCGAGCAGGCCATCGGTGAGCAGAACCCAGCGAAACCGACTCACGAAGCCAGTGACCGCGGCGTTGACCAGCCGTCCGCCGGTGGGCCAGAGCAGGATGTCTCGGATCCTGACTTCCGCGCGGTCGCACATGGATTCGAGCGTCGTTCGAACCTCCCCCGCGGGAAGCGGGCGGGCGCCGAGCAACCGGACCACCAGCGCCGGCGCGAGGATCGCGACGGGGATCACCAGGGACGCGGAGATGGCGGTGGCCACCCACGTCGGCGGTTCGAAGTCGGAACTCGCCAACACCGCCTTGAAGACGTCACCCGCCACGGCGAGCAGACCGAGCGGAACCAGCAGGACCAGGACCTGGGT